>CAVAOU010000044.1:0-9923 GCA_963590085.1 Senegalimassilia sp.
CCACTAAATGGCCGAAAAACATAATCCGCGCACCCTTGGCGCGGATTATGTTTTTCGGCCATTTAGTGGCCATAAAGCGGTCGAACTTGTGGATGTCGAATGCTGGACGGCGATAGTAGACAAACGTGCCGATGCCGTATTCCTCAGTCTCGCCGCCATCGTGATGGTGATGATGGTGGTGGTGATGATGCTCGTCGTGGTCGTCATCATCATCATCATCGTGGTCATGATGGTGGTGATGGTGCTCATGCTCATCATCATCGTCGTCGTGGTCGTGATGGTGGTGCTCCTCTTCCTCCTCAATCTCGTCGCCCGGGCGCTCGATTTCGCGAATCCATGCCGCCGATGTTGCCACGCGCTCGAAGTTGAACAGACCAGTGTTGATGAGTTCGTCGAGGTCGACCTTCGCATAGTCGCACTCTATGATTTTTGCGCTTGGCTGCAGCGTGCGTATCACTGCCTTGAGGCGGGCGAGACGCTCGGGAGCCACCATCGACACCTTGTTAAGCAGGATGATGTTGCAGAACTCAATCTGTTGGATGATAAGATTTTCGATATCTTCCTCTCCGATATTCTTGCGCGTCAGGCTGTCGCCGCCGCCAAACTCGTCCTGCATGCGGAGCGCGTCGACCACAGTGACGATGCTGTCGAGGCGGGCGATGCCGTGCTTGCGGTATTCCTCGCCGAGGCGCGGGATGGAGCAGATGGTCTGCGCGATTGGCGCCGGTTCGCACACGCCGCTGGCTTCGATCACGATGTAGTCGAAACGTTCGGTCTTCATCAGGTCGTAGATCTGTTCCACGAGATCCATCTTCAGCGTGCAGCAGATGCAGCCGTTTTGGAGCGCCACGAGGCTGTCGTCCTTCGAGCCTACGATGCCGCCCTTCTGGATGAGGTCGGCGTCGATGTTGACCTCGCCTATATCATTGACAATCACGGCAAACTTGATGCCGCGTTCATTGGTGAGTATATGGTTGAGCAAAGTTGTCTTGCCGCTGCCAAGATAGCCTGTGAGCAGCAAAACGGGGATTTCTTTTTTTGTAGACATGACAATATATCTCCTTTTTCAATTAATTTTCCGAAATGGTGATGTTGCAATTTCTGTGCCAAGAGTGTCAGATGCGTCCGGCAAGGCGCAGATGCATCGCCGCAACCATGGCGAGGATGAGCACGCCGATGACGAAGTAGACCAGGCGCGCCGTGCGTCGGGAACAGCG
This sequence comes from Senegalimassilia sp., assembly GCA_963590085.1. GTDB lineage: Bacteria > Bacteroidota > Bacteroidia > Bacteroidales > Muribaculaceae > Limisoma. The sequence goes on from CAVAOU010000044.1 coordinate 1,218, forward strand.
TCCCACGAGCATCCGCGCGTTGCGGGTGTTGAAAAACCAGTCCCAGTTCATCAACGATGCCACGATGGCAAGAATGCCCGAAAAGGCAAACACCACCGAGATTACGACTACGCCCGTCTCACTGTCCATCAGGCTTCAGGCATGGTCATGGTGAGCAGGCGCGTGCCGTCTTCCTGCTCCTTGATGTCGACACGCACGGTGTCGTAGGGCAGGAGTTCCTCGATGCGCTCAGGCCATTCGATGAGGCACACTGCTCCCGAGTCGAAATAGTCCTCGGCACCGATGTCCTCGGCCTCGTCAATCGACTCGAGGCGATAGCAGTCGAAGTGGTAAATCAACTCCGCCGTAGAGTCGGAGCGGTACTCGTTGATGATAGAGAACGACGGCGAGTTGGTGATGTCGTCGTCCACGCCGAGCGTGCGGCAGAGCGCATTGATAAACGTGGTCTTGCCCGCACCCATCTCGCCGTAGAAGGCGAAGACGGTGTAGTCGCCCATTGCAGCGGCAAATTCAGCCGCAGCCTCTGGCAGCGACTCCAATGACTTTATCTCAATTGTCTTCATAAAATATCCTTTGATTGAACAGTGCAAAATTAGCGGTATTTTTCAATATTTCAGCCATTTCAGCCGTTAATTTGTACCGCTGGTCTCTTTCATCATTTATAGCACTTTTTTGCGCGGAAATTTGCTTCAAGTGCGGAAAATGTGTAATTTTACACAAAATTGATATCAAAAATGTGTAAAACTCCACATTTTCCACACATCAACCCCAAAAACGAGTGACGGATGTTTGACAGAAAAATCATAAATCAACTCAAGCAGTGGCAATCGAAGCCCGACAGAAAACCGCTGATAATGCTTGGCGCCCGGCAGGTGGGCAAAACGTCAGTACTGAAGCGGTTCGGCAAGGAATGCTTCGAGCATTGCGCCTATTTCAGTCTCGACGAAGAAGACGGCGTACGCGACATCTTCAAGAAGACCAAAAACCCGCAGCAGATTGTAGAGCAACTGTCGTTTCTCACCAGTGAGCCTATACTGCCAGGAAAAACGCTTTTGGTGCTCGACGAAATCCAGGAATGTCCGGAAGCCATCTCCTCAATGAAGTATTTCTGCGAGAAAGCGCCGGAATTTGCAGTGGCTTGCGCCGGGTCGTTATTGGGACTTACATTCGGCCATGAAGGATTTTCATTCCCCGTCGGGAAGGTAGACCATCTGGAAATGCACCCCGTGACGTTTTCGGAATTCATGGAGCAGAAAGATGCCGGATTGTTCCGCTACTACCAATCAATCAACAACCTCGAACAAATTCCAGACGTGTTTTTCGAACGGCTGTCGCAGGCCTTCACTGCCTACCGCATATCGGGAGGAATGCCGGAGGCTGCCATGAAGATGCTTTCGCCCGACAAGGCGGAAGTGGATCGCACTTTGGGCAACATCCTCAAGGATTATGCCTTCGATTTCGTCAAGCACGCTACACCATTGCTGGCCAACAGAATTTCCCATGTGTGGAACTCACTTCCGTCGCAACTGGCCAAGGAGAACCGCAAATTCGTCTATCAGTTGATACGGACAGGAGCAAGGGCGCGGGAGTTTGAAGACGCGCTGACATGGCTGAAGAATGCAGGACTGCTGCATAAAGTGAGCCTCTGCCCTACACCGCAACTGCCGCTCAAAGCCTACGAAGACTTGAGCATCTTCAAGATTTACTGCCTGGACATCGGTTTGCTGAGAGTGCTTGCCGAGATGGATGCCAACATATATCTTGACAACTCCTCCGAATTCAAGGAGTTCAAGGGCGCGCTGGCAGAAAACTATGTGCTGCAAAGCCTATTGGCACAAGGCATAAACTGTTCGCGCTATTGGGCTTCGGGCAACAAGGCAGAGGTGGAGTTCATCGTCCAGCATGGCTCACGCGTGATACCAATTGAGGTGAAATCAGGCACATCCATAACAGGCAAAAGTCTGATTGAATACAACAAGAAATATTCCCCCGACCTGCGCATCCGCTTCTCGATGCTCAACATCAAGAAGGACGGCAACCTGGTCAACCTCCCGTTGTTCCTGGCCGACAGGGTAAAAGAACTGGCGTTCGGCGGGGTTCTGTCGTAGTCTAAAGGGAAGAAAAATTGTGAAATTGGTTTGGCGGAAGAGGGTTTTTCGCGAAAAATCAATATCTTTACATTTGCATTGACCGCCGAAGGCGATGCAATGCCGATTTTTAACAATAAAACTATCGCTTCGCAAAGATGAAAAAACTAATCACTACTTTAGCAGCCGTCTGCGTCGCAGTTTCGGCTTGGGCTGTCGATTTTGTCGACACCTCCCATCCTTCCGACATCGTGAAAGTGGGTCTGCGCTTCGGGCTGACTTCGTCGAGCGCGTCGACCGACCAGGACAACGACATCCTCTGGAAACGCGGATTCTCTACGGGCGCCGTTGTCGACCTCAACGTGCGCAACTTCTTCAGCATCCGCCCAGGACTGTTTTTTGAAAACCGCAGTTACGACTATCGCCAAGTACAATATAGCGACGCACAGTCGTCGGTGGCAGCACGCATCGGCCACACGCGCCGCAACGCGCTGAATGTGCCTGTGCTCGCTTCCTTCCATTTCAACATCTCGAGAGCGGTGAAATGGGACGTGGAGGCCGGCCCTTACTTCACCTTCGGCGTGGGCAGCGGCAAGAACAAAGTAACCTATGTTGCCGCATCGGCAGCCGGCACACCTTCCTACTCACACATCGACGGCAAGAGCGACTACTACGGCAGCGAGAGCAACCAGATGAAGAAGTTTGACGCCGGGCTGCAGTTTGGCACTGGCGTGGAGGTGCTCGGCCACTACGTGTTCAACATCAGTTACCAGCGCGGTCTCAACAACGTAGCGCATAGCGGCAGCCTGAAAAACAAGGGCTGGACATTCTCCGTAGGCTACAACTTTTAGTCTATAAAACAGCAACTTATATCGAGGGCGACTACCGCAGACGAGGGTAGCCGCCCTCTTGCGTTTTGCCATACCGAATTATTTCCATACATTTGCAACGCATTAACAAACGGGGACAGTGATTGCCCCTAAACTATATTTCGAAAACGGACATGTTAAAAAGTTTTAGTTTCATCAAGATGGTCCGCACCTACGTCACCTCAAGTATGCTGCTCATCGTTGCCACCATCTTGGCCTTGGTGCTTGCCAATTCCCCGGCGAGCCAATCCTATTTCAACTTCTGGAATCTCCCTGTCAGCCTCTCGGTTGGCGGATTCAATCTTTTCAGCCACTCGGGCCACGAGTTGACCATCTTCGACGTGATTAACGACTTCTTCATGGCTATCTTCTTCCTCTCCGTAGGTCTGGAAATCAAGCGTGAAATCCTCGTCGGCGAACTTGCGTCGCCGCGCAAGGCCATGCTCCCGATCATCGGCGCCTGCGGCGGTATGCTCATCCCCGTGATAGTGTTCTGGCTGATTGCACCCGGCGACGCCGACACCATGCGTGGCATCGCCACCCCGATGGCCACCGACATCGCCTTCTCGCTCGGCGTGCTCTCCATCTTCGGCAAGCGTGTGCCGCTGTCGCTGAAGGTGTTTCTCGCCACGCTTGCCGTGGCCGACGACCTCGGCGGCATCATCGTCATAGCCACCTGCTACACCGCCCACCTCAACACCATGTTCCTGCTCTATGCCGCAGCGTTCTTGCTCATCATCATCCTGGGCAACATCTTCGGCATGCGCTCCAAGATGTTCTACCTCGGCTTCGGCGTAGCCCTCTGGTATGTGGTGCTCAACTCGGGCATCCACGCCACCATCGCCGGCGTGGCGCTCGCCTTCTGCATCCCCGCCACCCTGAAATCGTCGGTGGTGGTGTCGATCGAGCAGATACGCGAATGCGTGGCTGAGTTCCCGCAGGGAGTGATTACGGGCAAAAACTCCAAGGCAAAAATTCTCACCCACAAGCAGGTGGACACACTCAAGCAGATTGAGTCGGCGTCCGACCGCGTGATCAGTCCGCTGCAGGACCTCGAGGACAATCTCCACAACCCGGTCAACTACCTCATCATCCCCGTCTTCGCCTTCGCCAACGCAGGCATCTCGTTCGACGGCATGGGGCTCGAAAGCCTCTTCTCGGGCGTGTGTCTCGCCGTGATGGCTGGCCTCGTGGTGGGCAAGTTTATCGGCGTGTTATCATTCTCGTGGCTCGCCATCCGCACAGGCCTCGTGCGCATGCCTCAGGGCAGCACCTGGAAAGCCTTCGCGAGCGTGTGCATGCTCAGCGGCATTGGCTTCACCGTGGCACTCTTCATCGCCGGACTCGCCTACGACCCGCGCGTCCATGCCGACCTGCTTGCCGACGCCAAACTGGGCATCCTTGCCGGCTCCGTCATCTCGGCGCTGCTGAGCATCGTGCTCCTCAATTTCTCCCTGCCCAAAGCGCAAAAAGAATAACAGCAATCTATAAAAACTACTTTCGAAGCCCGACGCCACCTCGCGCCGGGCTTTTTTCATCTCTTTAACCATTCTACAGCGCTGATTTGCATCCGTTTTTTATTACTTTTGTAAGTTAGAAAACATTCAACTATGAAAGGACAAAAATTGGCTATCTTGTGCCTTGCGTCGGCATCGATGCTCGCAGCACAAAATGCGACAACCTCGGCGGGCGCCGACGGATACCTGTCGCGTGGCATCCGCATGTACGACAACCGCAACTATGCCGGATGCATCGACCAACTGTCGGAACTGAAACGGCTGAAGGCGCCTTCGTCGGTCTATGAGGACGCCGACTTCTATATAGCAATGGCTAAATTCCAGCGCTGCGACTACGACTGCGTGCCTGCGCTTCGCAAGTTTCTCGAGGACTATCCTGCCTCGGTGCACCGCCTGGAGGCACACTACGCCATCGGCAGTTACTACTTCTACACTGACCAGTTTGGCAAGGCTCTCGAGGAGTTGGCAAACATACCCAACGATGCGTTCGACGCCGACACCCGTGCCGACATGATCTACCGCCGCGGTTTCTGCCGCCTCAACACCAAGGACTACAACCGCGCGGCGGCCGACTTCTCTCGCCTGAGCGGCGACAAGCGCTACCGCGAGCATTCGGCCTACTATCTGGCATATCTCGACTACGCCGAGGGCGACTATCAGGAGGCGAAAAAATCGTTCTCCGCCATCGGCAAGAGCAGCCGCTTCTACGGGGAGTCGCAGTTCTACCTCTGCCAGATTGACTTCAAGGAGGAGAACTACACCGACGCTGCCGACCGCGGCACCACGCTGCTCGGCAAGTCGCTGCCCGCCGATATGAAGACGGAACTTTACCGCGTGGTGGGCGAAAGCGAATACCACAACAACCATTTCGACAACGCAATCAGCAACCTCTCCACCTATGTGGAGCGCGCCGCCGAGCCTGAGCGCTCTGCCCTCTATGCGCTGGGTGTGTGCGAATACCGCAAGGGCGACTACGACTCCGCAAAAACCCACATCAGCGCCGTCACCGGTGCCGACGACGAGTTGGCGCAGAGCGCATATCTCTATATGGGACAGATTTACCTGCACGACGACAACCTCAACGCGGCGTCGCTCGCCTTCGAGAAGGCCTACAAGATGCCCTACGACCAGTCGGTGCGCGAAACGGCGTTCTACAACTACGCCATTGCGCAGAGCCAGGGCGGACGCACCCCGTTCTCGAGCAGCGTGAAGTTGCTGCAGGACTTCCTCAACGATTTCCCCAACTCGCGCTACGCATCGCAGGTGGAGGACTACATCATCAACACCTACATGACGAGCAAGGACTACGACAGCGCGCTGTCGAGCATCGAGGCGCTCAAGTCGCCGTCCACCAAGATGCTCAAGGCTAAGCAAAACGTGCTCTACCGCCTCGGCATGCGTGAATTCACATCGGGCAACACCTCGTCGGCGGCAAGTTACCTCACCCGCGCCAACGAGTTGGCGAAATACGACAGTTCGGTGGCTGCCGAAACAAAACTGTGGCTCGCCGAAACGCGCTACAAGCAGAAAAACTACAAGCAAGCGCAGTCGCTCTACAGCGAATACACCTCCAGCGTAACGTCGACCGCCACCAACTACGGCCGCGGTAACTATGGTCTGGGCTACGCAAGTTACCAACTGCGCGACTACACCACTGCGCTGAAGGCTTTCAACAAGGCTGCCGACGCATCCGACATCACCGGCACGCTGAAGGCCGACACCTACAACCGCATCGGCGACTGCTACTACTACAGCAAAAACTACACCTCGGCTGAGTCCTACTACAAGAAGGCGCTCTCCCTTGGCACCTCGGGCAGCGACTACGCCATCTACCAGCAGGCGATGATGCGCGGCCTCCAGGGCTCGCAGTCGGAGAAAATCACGCTGATGGATCAGGTGGTGGCTAAATATCCTGACTCTGAATACGCTCCTAAGGCGCTCTACGAGAAGGCTCAGGCATACGAGGAACTCGGCAAGAACGCGCAGACGCAGAAGGCTTTCGAGGCGCTGATGAAGGCGTATCCGCAAAGCGCCGAGGCGCGCAAGGGCCAGTTGCAGTTGGCTCTGTTGCTCAACAACATGGGCAAGACCACGGAGTCGCGCCAGCAGTATGAGTCGCTCGTCAAGAAGTTCCCTACGAGCGAGGAGGCGAAGGTGGCTATCGACGACCTCAAGCGCATCTATGCCGCTGAAGGCCGCCTGAGCGACCTATCGGCGCTGCTCAAGAGCGCAGGTTCCAACTACGAGATCAACGAGAGCGAGATGGCACAACTCACCTTCGAGGCCGCCGAAAACGAGTATCTTGAGAAGGGCACTGTCGACAATCTGAAGAAATATCTCAAGCAATATCCTAACGGCAACAATGCCGCGCAGGCTGCCTACTACATTGCCGAGGCTGCCAACCAGAACGGCAAGCAGGACGAGGCTCTGGAATACGTGGAGAAGGCGCTCTCGCTTGCGCCCGACGCATCGTTTGCCGAGTCGGCGCTCGCCATGGAGGGCAACTTGCTCATCAATAAGAAGCAGTACGACAAGGCTCTCACCTGCTACGGTAAACTCGAGAAGAAGGCCACCTCGACCTACAACAAGAACCTCGCCGCGCTCGGCATGCTCCGCGCCGCCGAAGGCAAGGCCGACTACTCGCAGATGCTGCAGTATGCCAACCGTCTGCTCACCACCGACGGCATCTCGTCGGCAACGCGCTCCGAGGCGCTCTACGCCCGCGCCGTGGCCGAGATGAAGCAGAACAAGCAATCGGCAGCGGTGACCGACCTCACCTCTTTGGTCGACACCGACATCACGAGCGAATACGGCTCGAAGGCCGCCGTCGACCTCGGCACGTACTACTACAACGCCGGCAACTACACGAAGGCGGAAACGGTGGTCAACAAACTGCTCGACTCCTCGACGTCGCACCAGTACTGGATGGCGCGCGGATTCATCCTGCTCTCCGACATCTACAGCAAGCAGGGCGACAAGTTCCAGGCTCGCGAATATCTCGAGAGCCTGAAGAGCAACTACCCTGGCAAGGAGAGCGACATCAAGGAAATGATTGAACAACGACTTAAAGCACTGAAATAACCACGATGAAAAAATCAGCATTCTACAGCATACTTCTGGCGTCGGCTACCCTCGCCGCTACGGCCTCAGCCGACGAACTCAACCAGACCATCAGTGTGACGAAAGAAAACGAAGTGGTGGAGCACAAGGCCACCAAGATGGCAACGCTCCCCGACGCGGCTCCGGTGAAGGCGCAAACCTCTACCCTGTCGTTTAGCGACTGGGCGGTGCCGGCGCAGGTCGACCCTCTGCTCGTGGTGCAGAACCCGCAGCGCCAGGCCGACGGCTTCTCGTTCCGCAACAAGCGCGGATATGCGGAGTTTGGCATGGGCAACTACCTCAACATGGTGGGCAGTTTCGGCTACCGCGTCGTCGACAGCCAACGCTCGTCGCTGGCTGTGTGGCTACAGCACAACTCTGCCAACGGCTCGGTGAGCAACCCGCTGGTCTACAACGACTACTACACCGTGGGCAACGGCGAAGCGCGCAAGCATTTCTATCTCGAAAACCGCATCGGCGCCGACTTCAAGCAGCGCCTGTCGGCAGGCGACCTGTCGGCAAATCTGGTCTACCACCTGAGCAAGTTCAACTACTACGGCATGATGTATCCGCGCGTTGAGCAGGACGTGGTGGAGAAGAAACAGAAGGCCAACGAATTTGGCATCGCCCTGAAATGGGACAGCCCTGCCAACGAGGGACGCTCGTTTGGCTACCACGCTGGCGTGAACTATAATTTCCTTGGCTACGGCGACCCTCTGCGTGAGTTTGCAGAGCAGGCTTCGGCGCTCAAGGAGCACCATTTCGGTGTCAACGCGGGCGGCGAATTTGTTTGGGACGAGGACTCGCACATCGGCATTAATGTGGCTTACGAATACCTTACCGACAAAAACCGCATCCAAGAATACGGCCAGTTTAACAGCGGCACCATCACCTTCGGCGCCTTGTTCAGCGACCGCTCGCAAGGCTTGTTCACCGTGGCTCCCTACTACAAGAAAGCCAACGAGAAGATGAATCTCCGCCTGGGCGCGCGCCTCGACATCGCAAGCACGGGCACGGCATTCCGCATCGCCCCGGATGTGAAATTCGACCTCAAGTTCAACGACCGCGCGGCTCTGGCTCTGTCTGCCACCGGCGGCAACCGCATGAACCCGCTCCACGTGGTGGCTGAGCGCA
>CAVAOU010000045.1:0-9763 GCA_963590085.1 Senegalimassilia sp.
GCCTTGTAGTGGTCCCAGCCGCGGCGGAGCCAGCGGAGCGTAAGCGCCAGTGACTTTTTGGCATACTGATAGTCGGAGTCGCCCGGGGGACACTCGTCGAGAGCCATCATGATGTCGGAGCCGATGGAGCGCTGAATGTCGACCACCCCTTCCGGAGTGAACAAGTGCTTCGAGCCGTCGATGTGGGAGCGGAAATATGCGCCCTCCTCCTTCAACTTGCGGTTAGCCGACAGAGAGAACACCTGAAATCCGCCGCTGTCGGTGAGAATCGGGCGTTTCCAGCCGTTGAACTTGTGGAGGCCTCCCGCCTTCTCGATAATCTCCATGCCGGGACGGAGATAGAGATGGTAGGTGTTGCCCAATATAATCTGAGCCTTTATGTCGTTTTCCAGTTCGTGGAAGTGCACAGCCTTGACCGAGCCCACCGTGCCGACAGGCATGAAGATAGGCGTTTCGATAGTGCCGTGGGCAGTGGTGATCAGTCCTGCGCGGGCATTGCTGTTGGGGTCCACTTTTTGAAGTTCAAAATCCATATGTTTCGAGCAATTTCATTACAAGCTACAAAATTAATCAAAAACATTGGATTGCGACGCTTTTAGCCCCACGGCATTCGCCCCAGGCGGGTAACTTTTGCCGAAATTCAGCCTATTTGTCCTGTTGCTCTGCTATTTTGGCAGAGAAACGGGGTTGGCATACGTGTTGCAAATCAATAGTCGAAATCAATAAACAAAGATAAAAAACAAATAAATATACAACTATGAATTTTGACAACTTTACCATCAAATCGCAGGAGGTCGTGCAGCAAGCCGTGCAGACCGCCCAACAAGCCGGCAACCAGGCAATCGAGCCTGAGCACCTGCTGAAGGCACTGATTGACAAGGGCGAGTCGGTTGTGAAATTCGTTTTCCAGAAACTCGGCGTCAACCAGCAGTTCATCACCATGCAACTCGACAAGGCGTTGCAGTCGCTGCCGCGTGTGAGCGGCGGAGAGCCCTACCTGTCGCGGGAGTCGAACGACGTGCTTCTTAAAGCCATCGACTGCGCCAAGAAACTGGGCGACGAGTATGTGGCCGTCGAGGCCATCCTGATGGCGCTGCTCAAGGTGAACAGCAAAGCCGCCACCATCCTCAAGGACGCAGGCGTGACCGAGCAGGAACTCGAGGCCGCTGTGAAGGAGTTGCGCAAGGGCGCGAAAGCCACCAGCCAAAGCGCCGAGGACTCATACAACGCTTTGAGTAAATATGCAATCAACCTCAACGAGCGCGCCCGCAGCGGCAAACTCGACCCAGTGATAGGCCGTGACGACGAGATACGCCGCGTGCTCCAGATTTTGAGCCGACGCACTAAAAACAACCCTATCCTCGTAGGCGAGCCTGGTACGGGCAAAACCGCCATCGCCGAAGGACTGGCGCAACGCATTGTGCGCGGCGACGTGCCTGAGAACCTCAAGACCAAGCAACTCTACTCGCTCGACATGGGTGCCCTTGTGGCAGGCGCAAAATACAAAGGCGAATTTGAGGAGCGACTGAAAGCCATCGTGAACGAAGTGACGAAGAGCGACGGCGAAATCATCCTCTTCATTGATGAAATCCACACCCTTGTGGGTGCAGGAAAGGGCGAAGGCGCAATGGATGCCGCCAACATTCTGAAGCCTGCGCTGGCGCGCGGCGACCTCCGCAGCATCGGCGCAACGACGCTCGACGAGTACCAGAAATACTTTGAGAAGGACAAGGCCCTCGAACGCCGTTTCCAGGTGGTGATGGTCAACGAGCCTGACGAGTTGAGCAGCATCGCCATACTGCGCGGACTGAAGGAGCGCTACGAGAACCACCACAAGGTGCGTATCCTCGACGAGGCCATCATCGCCGCCGTGCAACTGTCGGAGCGCTACATCACCGACCGTTTCCTCCCCGACAAGGCCATCGACCTTATCGACGAGGCAGCCTCGAAACTGAGGATTGAGATTGACTCCGTGCCGCAGGCTTTGGACGAGATTATCCGCAAAATCTCGCAACTCGAGATTGAGCGCGAGGCCATCAAACGCGAGGAAGGCGAATCGGACAAGGTGAAAGGCATCGAGAAGGAACTGTCGGACCTGCGCGAAGAGCAGAACGAGTATATGGCAAAATGGAAGGCCGAAAAGGACTTGATAAACCAGATACAGCAGAACAAGATAGACATCGAGCAACTCAAGTTTGAAGCCGAAAAGGCCGAGCGCGACGGCGACTATGCCAAGGTGGCAGAGATAAGGTATTCGCGCATCAAAGGCAAAGAGGACGAGAACAAAAAGTTGCAGGAGTCGCTCCACGAGATGCAAGGCGACCGCTCACTCATCAAGGAAGAGGTCGACGCCGAAGACATCGCCGACATCGTGTCGCGCTGGACGGGCATCCCAGTGGCGAAGATGGTGACCAGCGAGAAGGAGAAACTGCTCCACCTCGAGGAGGAACTTCACAACCGCGTAGTAGGTCAGGACGAGGCAATCTCGGCGATAGCCGACGCCGTGCGCCGCTCGCGTGCAGGGCTCAACGACCCTAACCGCCCAATCGGCTCGTTCATCTTCCTGGGCACCACCGGTGTGGGCAAGACCGAACTGGCAAAGGCATTGGCCGACTACCTGTTCAACGACGAGAACCTGATGACGCGAATCGACATGAGCGAATATCAGGAGAAGTACTCCGTGTCGCGGCTCATCGGTCCTCCTCCCGGATATGTAGGCTATGAGGAAGGCGGCCAACTCACGGAAGCCGTACGCCGCAAACCGTACTCGGTTGTGCTGTTCGACGAGATTGAGAAAGCCCATCCCGACGTGTTCAACATCCTGCTTCAGGTGCTCGACGACGGCCGACTCACCGACAACAAGGGCCGCACGGTGAACTTCAAGAACACCATTATCATAATGACGTCCAACATGGGTTCGCAACTCATCCGCGAGAACTTCTCGAAGATGACCGACGCCAACAAGGCAGAGACCGTTGAGAAGACCAAGAACCAGGTGCTCGAGATGCTGAAATCCACCATCCGCCCGGAGTTCCTCAACCGTATCGACGAGATCATAATGTTCACGCCGCTGTCGAAGAAGGAAATCAAGGAGATTGTGGGCTTGCAGGTGAACAACGCAAAACGGATGCTCGCCAAGAACGACATCACGCTCAACATCACCGACAAGGCGCTCGACCTGCTTGCCGACGAAGGCTACGACCCAGAGTTCGGCGCACGTCCTGTGAAACGTGTAATCCAGAGGGAGATACTCAACCGCCTGTCGAAGGACATCCTTTCGGGGAACGTGTCCAAAGACAAGTCGATACTCATCGACTCCGACGGCCAACAGTTCATCTTCCGCAACGAATAAGGCTTTCATAATCATACTGAGAAAAAGGGCTACCCGCCATTCAAGCAGCGGGTAGCCTTTTTTGCGTTATTTCCACGGGTTAGACTAAGGTTTCCTTTATTAATCACATAATAACAGCAAATAAATTTCCATGATAACCCCTATGGCCATCATCGCCGCCATGGACGACAGCGCATATTTCAGCCACCGGGCTTTTGTTTCGTCGCTTTCGGGGTGCGCCTCGAGCCATGCCGCAGGCATCAGGCAACGGAGCGTGCCCAGGACAAAAACACTTATATAATCCTTCACAAACCACATCAGCAGGCCAATCCAGTAGCCCAGGCGGATGCCCAGGGCGTTGGCGAAATCGAATACCGGGTCGTTGCCCACGTGTGTTTTCTGATAGTAACTTCTTGCTTCCATGATTCAATTCATTTTTGTTTACGACGCAAAGGTAGCGCCACCGTGGGGCATGTAATTTTCCCACACCCGACAACAATCGTTAACACACCGCCAAAAACCGCCTGTCGGCGCTTACAATTTATGCACACCGCAAGCCGATGTGTGTAGATTTCAAAGCAAAGAGTATTAATCCGCGTCAAAATATCACTAAAAGGAGCATTTTCGTGAAAAATATTTGTTGGTTTGATTTATTTGCCATAATTTTGCAAGAGTAAAAACAAAAGAGAATGATTTACAAGAATAACATTTCAGTCGTGGGACTAGTGGAACTATCTTCAGTCGTCATTATTTGCCAAGCAAATGAGGAGCGGTAGTCAACGCATTGTTATCAACGATAAATCAGAAAACAACGAACAGCGGCCTTTCCTCATAGAAATGAAGAAAGGTTTTTTATTTATGTTACGATTATGAGCAAACCACTAAGAAGTGCACAATGCACAGAAGGACGCCGAATGGCAGGCGCAAGAGCCCTTTGGAGAGCCAACGGCATGAAAGAAGAGCAAATTGGCAAACCGGTGATAGCGATTGTCAACTCGTTCACCCAATTTGTGCCTGGCCACACACATTTGCATGAAATAGGTCAATTTGTAAAACAAGAAATCGAGAAACTCGGATGCTTTGCAGCCGAATTCAACACCATAGCCATCGACGACGGCATCGCCATGGGCCACGACGGCATGCTCTACTCCCTTCCGTCGCGCGACCTCATTGCCGACAGCGTGGAGTATATGGTCAACGCCCACAAGGCCGACGCAATGGTTTGCATCAGCAACTGCGACAAGATTACCCCGGGCATGCTGATGGCGTCGATGCGTCTCAACATCCCTACAATATTCGTGAGCGGCGGACCAATGGAAGCCGGTCACCTCGGCAACCGTCCGCTCGACCTCATCGACGTGATGATCGACTCGGCCGACACCACCGTTGACGACGAGACAGTGACCAACCTCGAGCAACTCGGCTGCCCTACCTGCGGCTCCTGCTCAGGCATGTTTACCGCCAACTCGATGAACTGCCTCAACGAGGCCATCGGCCTTGCGCTTCCGGGCAACGGCACCATCCTCGCCACCCACGCCAACCGCAAGGAACTCTTCCGCAAGGCAGCCGCACAGATTGTGAAGAACTGCTACGCCTACTACAACGATGACGACGAGTCGGTGCTCCCGCGCTCAATCGCCACACGCCAGGCCATGCTCAACGCCATGACCCTCGACATTGCCATGGGCGGCAGCACCAACACTGTGCTCCACCTGCTCGCCATAGCCCACGAGGCAGAAGCCGACTTCACGATGAAGGACATCGACATGCTTTCGCGCAAGACGCCGGTGCTCTGCAAGGTGGCTCCAAACTCGAAATACCACATCGAGGACGTGAACCGCGCAGGCGGCATCCCATCAATCATGAACATTCTCGCCAAGCAAGGCCTTGTCGACACCACGTGCAAGCGCGTTGACGGCATGACCCTCGGCGAAGAGATAGAGAAATACGCCCTTGAGGGCAAAGCGTTCGGCGCTGAAGCCGAAGCAATCTGGAAGAGCGCGCCGTGCGGCAAGCGCAACCTCCGACTCGGCAGCCAAAACTCCACCTACCAGGCGCTCGACGCCGACCGCGTAGAGGGTTGCATCCGCGACTTCGAGCACGCCTACGTGAAGGACGGCGGCTTGGCTGTGCTCACGGGCAACATCGCCCAGGACGGCTGCGTGGTGAAGACCGCAGGCGTGGACGAAAGCATCTTCCACTTCTCGGGAACAGCCAAAGTGTTCCAGTCGCAGGAAGAGGCCGTTGACGGCATCCTCGGCGGCAAGGTTGTAGCCGGCGACGTGGTGGTAATCACCTACGAAGGCCCTAAAGGCGGACCAGGCATGCAGGAGATGCTCTACCCTACTTCCTACATCAAGTCGCGCCACCTCGGCAAAGAGTGCGCGCTGATTACCGACGGACGCTTCTCGGGCGGCACATCGGGTCTCTCCATCGGCCACATCTCGCCAGAGGCGGCAGCTGGAGGCAACATCGGCCTTGTGCGTGACGGCGACACCATCGAAATCGACATCCCTAACCGCACCATCAACGTGGCGCTCACCGACGACCAACTCGAAGCGCGCCGCAAGGAAGAAGAGGCACGCGGCAAGGCGGCATGGACGCCAACCACCCGCGACCGACAGGTGTCGAAAGCCTTGAGAGCCTACGCAGCGATGGTTTCTTCAGCCGACAAGGGCGGTGTAAGAATAATTGACTAAACGATCAGAAACATATAGACAATTCGAATATGAGCGGTAACAAAATAACAGGAGCAGAGGCGATCATTAAATCATTCCTCAGCGAAGGAATCGACACCGTGTTCGGCTATCCCGGAGGAGCGATTATCCCGGTTTACGATGTGCTCTACCGGTATCAGAAGGAACTCCATCACATCCTTGTGCGCCACGAGCAGGCGGCAATCCACGCAGCGCAAGGCTATGCGCGCGTCACGGGCAAGACCGGTGTGGCGATAGTCACTTCGGGACCGGGCGCAACCAACATCATCACGGGCATCACCGATGCCATGATGGACAGCACCCCGCTGGTGGTGATCACCGGCCAGGTGGGCAACAAAGGCCTTGGCACCGACGCGTTTCAGGAAACCGACGTAGTGGGCATCACCCTGCCGGTGACCAAGTGGAGTTGCCAAGTGCGCCGTGCAGAGGATGTGCCGGAGGCAATAGCCCGCGCGTTCCACATCGCTTCGACCGGACGTCCGGGTCCTGTGGTGCTCGACATCACCAAGGACGCCCAGACGCAGATGCTCGACTGGCATTACCGCAAATGCGACTTCATCCGCAGTTACATCCCCTACCCGGAGATTGACGACGATGCAGTGGCAGCCGCTGCCGAACTCATCAACAGCGCCAAGCGCCCGCTCCTTATTGCTGGCCACGGCGTGATGATTTCGGGCGCTGAAGAGGAACTCATAGCGATTGCCGAAAAGGCCAACATCCCAGTGGTAAGCACACTGCTCGGGCTGTCGGCCGTGCCTTCCGACCATCCGCTCTACAAAGGCATGGCGGGCATGCACGGCAACATCGGCCCTAACGTCAACACCAACCAGTGCGACGTGCTCATCGCCGTTGGCATGCGCTTCGACGACCGCGTGACCGGCGACACCTCGAAATATGCCCCACAGGCAAAGATTGTGCACTTCGACATCGACCCGTCGGAATTCAACAAGAACATCAAGGTTGAAGTTTCGGTGCTGGGCGACGCGAAAGCCACCCTTGCCAAACTGGAGCCGCAGATAAAGAAAGCCGACCACAGCGAATGGCTCGACACATTCAAGCGCCCCGAGGCTGTGGAATATGAGAAAGTAATCAAGCCGGAGATTGCCCCGGAGGAAGGCATGATGAACATGGGCGAGGTGGCAAGCCGAGTGTCGGAAGCCGCCAACCACGACGCAGTGCTCGTCACCGACGTGGGTCAGAACCAGATGCTCTCGGCACGCTACTTCAAGTTCAAGCGCCCCGACAGCATCGTAACCTCAGGAGGACTCGGCACCATGGGCTTCGGCCTGCCGGCATCCATCGGCGCCAAGATTGGCCGTCCCGACCGCCAGGTGTGCCTGTTTGTTGGCGACGGAGGCCTGCAGATGACCATCCAGGAACTCGGCACAATCCTCGAGTATAAAGTACCCGTGAAGATAATCCTTCTCAACAACAACTTCCTCGGCATGGTGCGCCAGTGGCAGGAACTGTTCTACGAGAAGCACTACAGCGAAACGCCGATGGTCAACCCCGACTACGTGGCGCTGTGCAAGGCCTACGGCATCAAGGCAGAGGACGTGGTGGAGCGCAAGGACCTCGACGCAGCCATCAAAAGGATGCTCGACTCCGAGGAAGCCTACCTGCTCAACGTGTGCATCAAGCCCTACAACATGGTCTTCCCGATGACCCCAGCAGGAAGCAACGTGGACAACATCATGCTTAACACCACCGAACATTACATTTAACGAGATCCCAATCTATGGAACAGTTATATACATTTACAGTATTCACCGAAAACCGCGTAGGTCTGCTTAACCAGATTTCAATCATCTTCACGCGGAGAAGCGTGAACATCGAGAGCCTGTCGGTGTCGCCGTCGTCGATACCCGGCGTCCACAAGTTCATCATCACCGCCAACTGCGACGCCGACATGGCAGAGAAGATTGTGCGCCAAGTGGAGAAGCGCATCGATGTGATCAAGGCATTCTACTACACCGACGATGAGTTGATCTACCAGGAAGTGGCTCTCTACAAGGTGCCCACCAACAAACTCATCGAGGAGAAGGATCTCGAGCAGATTATCCGCAACTACAACGCGATAATCCTCGAGATTGACAAGGAATTCACGGTAATCGAAAAGACCGGCCATCAGGAAGAGACCAAAGGCCTTTTCTATGAACTCAAGAAATACGGCATCCTTCAGTTTGTGAGAAGCGGCCGCGTGGCAGTGACAAAATACAACGAAGAATTGCTGTCGCTCTATCTCGCCGAGCGCGAAGAGCACCGCAAACAGATGGAAGATGACAGCGAAGAGTAAGACATATTCGAAATCGTGGCTCCTCACACCGGGCGAATGCAACTGCGAAAAGGAGTTGCCGGTGTGGCTGCTCACCGAACGGATAATCGACGTAGCAACAGAGCACGCCAACTCCTGGGAAGTGGGCTACGCACGGCTGATTATCGACAACCAGGCATGGGTGCTGTCGAGGGTTGCCATCGAGATGAAGCGCTGGCCGAAGGTCAACGAGACCTACACGCTCACCACATGGGTGGAGGACTTCAACCGTCATTTCTCGGAGCGCAACGTGGAGATAACCGATGCCGAGGGCAACGCCATTGGCTACGCGCGAACCATCTGGGTGGTGATCGACCTGGCAACGCGCCAGAGTTGCGACATCTCGTCGTTCGCCTACATCCGCGACTATGTGAGCGACAAGGAGTGCCCCATGGAGAAGCAAAGCCGCATCAAGGCGGTGGAGCGCACCCGCACCGGCGGCTACACGTTTCGCTACTCCGACATCGACTTCAACCAGCACGTCAACAGCCTGCGCTACATCCGCCTGCTGCTCGACCAATGGGCAGCCGACTTCCACAACCGCAACGAGATTGCGCGGTTTGAGATTTCCTACATGAAGGAAGGCCACGACGGGCAGACGGTTGAAATAGGCATCGACGACAGCAGCAACGACTGCAAACTTGAAATGGTCTACGACGGCACCTGTCTATGCCGCTCGCGAATAGTGTACAGACAAAGAAAACAACAAAATATTTAACCCAAAATATCAGAATTATGGCAAAGATTAATTTCGGCGGAGTTGAAGAAAACGTAGTAACCCGCGAAGAATTTCCATTGGAGAAAGCAAAAGAAGTATTGAAAAACGAGACTATCGCCGTTATCGGCTATGGCATCCAGGGTCCTGGCCAAGGCCTCAACCTGCGTGACAACGGTTTCAACGTGATCGTTGGTCAGCGCAAGGAGTCGAAGACTTGGGACAAGGCAGTTGCCGACGGCTGGATTCCAGGCGAGACTCTTTTCGACATCGAAGAGGCTGCTGAGCGCGCCACTATCATCGAATACCTTTTGTCGGACGCCGCACAAATCGAGGTTTGGCCACGCTTGAAGAAGCACCTCACTGCAGGCAAGGCTCTCTATTTCTCTCATGGTTTTGCAATCACCTACAAAGAGCGTACAGGCATCGTGCCTCCTGCTGATGTCGACGTTATCATGGTAGCGCCTAAGGGTTCAGGCACATCGTTGCGCCGCTTGTTTGTACAGGGCCGCGGCATCAACTCAAGTTTTGCTGTGTTCCAGGATGCAACAGGCCGTGCAAAGGAGCGTTGCCTCGCATTGGGTATCGGCGTTGGTTCAGGCTACATGTTTGAGACCGACTTCAAGCGTGAGGTATACAGCGACCTTACAGGCGAGCGCGGCACATTGATGGGTGCCATCCAAGGT
>CAVAOU010000046.1:0-9627 GCA_963590085.1 Senegalimassilia sp.
ACTCAGGCTCGGGCGGCAACGTGCGCGGCATGATCTGGTCCATCCGCCTGTCGGCCGATACGGCAGCGGTCAACTCCACGACCGAGTTCACGCCGTTCGACCCGTCGCGCGAGGGACCGCACATCTGCTTGCTCACGTTCCCTGTCGACACCGTGTCGTCCAACCGACTGATCTTCGACGTGGCGCGCCACAACTTCTCCAACTATGCCGTGCGCGACTTCGACATCGACACGATGACTTTCGGACAATTGGGCATCATCGTGATCAAGGGCTTCGAGAACTACTACGACCTGGAGGACTACAGCCGCCAGTTGTTTGCCGACAAGCAAATCATCATACCGCAGCAAGTGCGTCCGGTGTTTATCAGTGAAAAGAATTTCAACCTGTTGCTCAAGGAAGGACGCTCGTTTGCCGACTACTTCCAGTTCCAGCAGGAGCAGAGCGACGATGCCGTGGAGCAACGGCTTGAAGAATAATCCGATTGACTATGGACCATCTACCCAACGACCCCGCCATCCTTGTGTCGAGCATCAACATGCTGCTGCGCGATGAGGAATTTGACTCGCTTGAGCAACTCTGCTACGCCTTCAACCGCGACCCCGAAGAAGTGAAAACCTATCTTGCTGCCCACGGCTACGTCTACAGCGAGAGTCAGCGACAGATGCGTCCGGAGGGCTACGACCAATGATTTCGCGCGACAGCATCGAAACCGCCTACTGTTTCTTCCACCAGAAGGAGCGCGTCTATGCCCACTCCACGATGGACTGGCAGAAGGACGACATCGAATATGCCATCTCCTCCTATGTGGAAAGCATGAATCCCGAACTCTACGCCGCCCTCTCCAGCGGCAAGACCGACTATCTGCTCAACCACGCCACCTTCCACACCGACATGCTCCACGCCCTCTCCGCCCTCGAGCAAATGATGGAGGTATAAATACGGCATCCCGACGGGATGCTCTCCATCGCCGTCGGGATTTTCCGTGAACTGTAAATTTCTGGATTGAATTATTTGTTGATTACTGTCTTCTTGCCGCCGATGATGTAGGTGCCATTGGCGAGGCGGGCCTTTGCGTCGGCGGGGAGTATCTGCTTTGCCACCAGCTTGCCGTCGAGGGTGTAGACATCAACCGGTTGGTTGTCGTCGGCTTCGATGCTGTCCACGCCCATGAAGCGCTGATAGACAGGGCTCTCCTCCTCGAAGTATACAATCTGTCCTTCGCTCAAGGCAGAAACTCTCAGTCGGAACTGGTACGCCTTGCCGTCGGCTTCGATGGTTACAGGCTCTGTGCCGTCCTCGTCGGTGAAGAACCGCGCTGCGGACTTGTATTCGCCGCCGTCTACCTTGTATTCCAGAGTCGCTCTGTCGATGCTCATCTCGTAGAGGTCGCGGTTGAGGGAGTAGGCAAGCGTAGGATTGAATGTGCCGGCGAACTCATCGTAGTTGTCGGTGAGTCTGCCCACGAGTTCGAGGCGGTTGATCTGCGGCTTGTAGTTCACCTCGATGGTGTCGTAGGCCGTGATGTTGATGGCTTCGCCCGCTTCCATCCACGAGTCAGCCACGCCATTGTAGCGGAAGATGTATTTCGAGTAGCCCGGCAGGATGTTGTGGAGTTTGCCAAATCCCGCGCCAGTGTTGGTGGTGAGGCCGTGTTTCCACGTCTTGCCGTTGTCCACGCTGTAGTCGATGTTCACCTTGTTGATAAGTTCCTCGTAGCCTTCAGGGCAAGTCCATTCAACGTCAGGATTGTAGGCGCTGTAGTCGGCGTCGTAACTGCCGCGGAGGTCATCGACCTTCATCGAGCAAGGAAGGTCGTTGAGCATAAACTCGTGGCGGATGGTGTCTGTCGAGATCTCGTCGTGGAAGAGGAATTTGTATTTGTCCATCGGCGTAACCTTTGCCGTGAAGGTAGCGTGCTTGATGTTCCACGGAATGTCGATGTAGGTGATGGCGTCGCATCTGGCAATCACGTCGATTGCTATAGGCGACACGATGCCCTCCAACTGCGCGTAGATGGTAACCTTGTCGATGGGGATGTGGGTGACATTGTCGAGGTTCCACGACAGTTTTGCGCGGTACATCTTCTTCTCCATGTCGTAGGTGACAGTGTCCAACTTGATGTTGACGTGCGAACTGATAGAGAACTCGTCAGGCGCGTAGTTGGTGCCGTTCTTGTGGGCCAGGAACAGAGCGGTTGTTTGGCTGGTAGGCTTGATGAAGTGCCTGTAACTCCTGCCCTTGCTGAAATCACCGTCGCTCACATAGATCAATTGGCGTTGATTGCGCCACCAGGCATTCTTGTAGTATATGTCGAGACCATAGACGGTATTGTCTTCGAAGTAGCATACATGAGTACTGATTGCTTCACCGCCGTCGATGCTCCATCGTGCAAATTCTTGGCCGTAGTCGTAGTCACCACTGTAGTAGTCTGTGGAACTTCTTAGGTCGAGATTCGATTCCCAAATCTGGTAGCCGTCCTTTCCTACCCCCACCAGCATATAAGCCTTGGTTTGGGAAATATAACAGTTGTTTCTAATCTTTCGTTCGGCGGTCAACTTAACGGATTTTGCCTCATATTTCACCTCGACAGGTGTTGCGCCTGCTGAAAAAGCGAATGCCAAAGCAATCGCAGTAAAAAATGCTGTAGAGAAAAATTTCCGTCTCATAGGTCGTAAGTTATAAAAAGTCGTTACAAACAATTTTCAATTCACATTAACTATGACAACGGAAACGGCAAAAGGTTTGCTGTTAACAGTGTTAATCCGCAGTTTTTAACAGTTGGGGAGACCAATGTTAGAATTTGCCCAAGAAATAATTGATTGCTGACAGCAGGTCGTTGAGATCGTTTTTCACAACATCAAACACGATATCGCCGTCTATGTCGAAATAGCCGTGGGCAATATGGTTGCGTATTCCTATCACGTCTCGCCAGGGAATTTCGGGACGCTCAATCAGTAACTGAGATTGGGTTAACTTGTCAATCTGGTTGATGCTTTCGCCGATGGCTTCAACCAGCATACAACTTGCGGCAAGATTCTTCATGCCGTCGGGCGTGGAGTAGTAGCCATCGGACGACTGCACATCTTTATTCCACTCCTGCAACTGCTCGATGGCTGCTTTTATCTGCAGTAGAATTCCCTTGACTCTATTTGATGATGTAAATTCCGTCATGCTCGATTTCTTCAAGGAGGTATGGGTTGATGTGCTTGTGCATCCTGATGACGTCGACCGAACATTGGAGTAAGTTCTCCAAGAAGCGTTTCAGCCTGACCACAAGGTATGTTTTGGGTTCCATATCGACGCAGATGTCTACATCGCTTCCGTCTTTGTGCTCGTTGCGGGAAACCGAACCGAAGAGACGCAAGGACTTCACCCCGAAATCCTTTTTCAGTTCTTCGGCATGCGACAGAATCAAAGAGATGTAGTATTCTTTCGACTTCATACTCGGTTATGCTTTAATCGATTACGAAAATAAGACAAAATATTCAACCTTGCAAGTCGGTGGGGCGATTTTTGCGGTTTTTTCTGTCAGCGGAGCAGGAGTGAGGCATCGCCGTAGCTGAGGAAGCGGAAGTCGCGGGCGAGGGCGTAGTCGTAGATGGCGCGCCAGTTGCCGGCCACAAACGCCGAGACGAGCAACAGCAGTGTGGACTGCGGCTGATGGAAGTTGGTCACCATCCCTTCCACGATGTGGAACTCGTAGCCCGGGGCGATGATTATCTGCGTTGAGCCAACGAGGTGAGTGAGGTTGTTGGCGTCCATATAGTCGGCAATCGCCTGCAGGGAGTCCTTGGTGGAAAGTCCGCCCGTGTAGTTGTAGGGCACCCATTGCTTCACGTGGAGCGGGTCGCTGTCGCCGTCGTGGAGGGCAACGCCGATATAGTAGAGGCTCTCGAGTGTGCGCACCGAGGTGGTGCCCACGGCGATGATGCGTCCTGGGGCGTTGATAAGGTCGTCGATGAGGCTGCGTGTCACGGAGATGAACTCGGTGTGCATCTGGTGGTCGCCAATCACGTCCGACTTCACTGGCTGGAAAGTGCCGGCGCCAACGTGGAGCGTGAGTTCGCGGCGGCGGATGCCACGGCTGTCGAGCGCCGCGAGGGTGGCCTCAGTGAAGTGGAGCCCAGCGGTAGGGGCAGCCACAGAGCCTTCGATGTGGGAATATACTGTCTGATAGTCCTCCGAGTCGCTCGGCTCGGTAGAGCGGTTGAGGTATGGAGGGATAGGAATCTCGCCGATGGCGTCGAGCACAGAGGCGAAGGTCACCGACTTGTCGCTCCACGTGAACCGTATGCGGAAGGCATTGCCGCTTTGTCCGTCGCGTTCGGCGTAGAGTGTCACCGCGCGGCCGTCGACGGTGAGGTCGAGCGCGAGGCGTCCCTCTTTCCAGCGCTTCGAGTTGCCCACAAAGCACAGCCATTCGCAGCCTTCGGTCGAGGCAAACGAAAGGGCGTAGTCGGTAGGCGCCAGCGGCTCGAGGCAGAAAATCTCAATCAGCGCGCCGCCGCCTGGCTTGCGGAAACGCAGGCGGGCGTTGATTACACGCGTGTTGTTGTAGACCAGAGTGCTGTCGGCAGGCAGCAGGTCGGGGATTTCCGAAAACACATGCTCGGAGCATTCGCCGCCACGGTAGAGCAGCAACTTGCACTTGTCGCGCTCCTGCAGCGGGTGCTTGGCAATGCGTTCGTCGGGGAGGGGATAATTGAAATCTTCTATGCGGATGTCGTAAACTTTAGTCATGATGAAAATGAATTATGGTGCAAAGTTACGAAGATTCCAAGACAGTGCAAATCTATCGCACGTCGGCGCCCCACATCAGTTTGTTGCGCAGCGCCCCGGCAAAGTCGTGGCCGGCGCGCAGCACCACACTGACGCAGAAGTCGGCCTTGCGCACGCTCACCGTGGAGCCAATGGGCAGCGACAGCGACTCGCCGTCGATGGAGATGCGGAAGGTGTGTGAGCGCTCGGAACGCGTGGTCACCGCCAGTTCTACGGAGTCGGGGAGCACGAGCGGGCGCATCGTGAGCGAGTGGGCGGCGATGGGCGACACCACAAAGCAGTTGCTCTCCGGGTGGAGGATAGGTCCGCCCACGCTGAGGTTGTAGGCGGTGCTGCCCGTAGGCGTGGCAATGATGAGACCGTCGCCGAGGTAGGTGTTGAGCATCGTTGCGCCGATGGCGGTGTCCATGGCGAGCATCGATGCCGAGGCATTTTTCAGGATAGCCACTTCGTTGAGAGCGAAGCGGTTGGAGAGAGCCACGCCAGCATTAGTCTCCACCTCAAGCAACGAACGGCGCGAGATGCGGAAATTGCCGTCGGCGAGTCCGGCGATAAACTGCGGCGCATCGGCCACAGCCACGTCCGACAGGTAGCCCAGATGGCCAGTGTTGACGCCGAAAATAGGAATCTCGCGGTCGCCCACCCAGGCCGCGGCGCGCAGAAACGTGCCGTCGCCGCCGACGCTGACCACCACGTCGGCCGACACCTCGCCGGGCGCCACCACCTTGTCGGCGGAGAGGTCGGGGATGAGGGCTCGGAGGTAGAGGAAAAACTCCCGTTCCACCTCGATATAGGCTCCCGAGGCCTTGAGCGCGCCGAAAAGCGAACGGATTTCGTCCACTTTATGGTCCTGGCATTGGTTTCCGAAGACTGCTATTTTCATATTATTTATATCTTTTGTCTTTCCTATATGGGAAAATAGTACTAATTTTGCACAATTTCATATCAATACGCGACATTCTGTTGGCGCGCAGTGACAAATCGAAAGTTTACAAAGGTATAAAAACATTATATCAAAACAAAAAGAAAGAAGCGGCAAAATGACTAATTTGAGTGTAAACATCAACAAGGTTGCCACCATCCGCAATGCCCGCGGTGGCAACACCCCAAACGTGGCTAAAGTGGCCATCGACTGCGAGAAGTTCGGCGCCGACGGCGTGACCGTGCATCCTCGTCCCGACGAGCGCCACATCCGCAGGGCTGATGTCTTTGAGTTGCGCCCCCTGCTCCGCAAGGAGTTCAACATCGAGGGCTATCCGTCGGAGCAGTTCATGGACCTCGTGCTCAAGGTGAAGCCCACTCAAGTGACCCTCGTGCCCGATGCCCCCGACGCCCTCACCTCGAGTGCCGGCTGGGACGTTGAGGCGCATTTCGACTTCCTTTCGCAAATCGTTGACCGACTGAAGGAAAAAGGCATCCGCACAAGCATCTTCGTCTATCCCGACGATGCAGCCATCCGTGCCGCCTCGCGCGCCGGCGCCGACCGCGTGGAACTCTACACCGAGCCCTACGCCAGCCAGTATGCCGCCGACCCCGAAGCAGCCGTAGCGCCGTTTGCCGCCGCCTCCGTCACCGCCCACAAGGCAGGTCTCGGCGTGAATGCCGGCCACGACCTCAGCCTCGAGAACCTCAAGTTCTTCCACGAGCGCGTGCCCTATCTCGACGAAGTGTCGATTGGCCATGCCCTTATCTCCGACGCTCTTTATCTCGGACTCGAGGAGACAATAAAACAGTATAAAGATTGCTTGAAATAGCAACAATATGATTATATTTGCGGATTGATAAATTAATTATTCAAAAGATATGACATCTCTCCTACTTGCGGCACAGACAACCGCACAAACAGGCTCCGCCGAACTTTCAGTGTGGGACCTTTGTCTCAAAGGCGGCATCATCATGATTCCACTCGCACTGCTGTCGATTGTGTCGATTTACATCTTCTTCGAGCGCTGGTTTGCGTTGCGCAAAGCGGCTACCGAGGACGCTACATTCATGAAGCGCATCAAGGACTACATCCACGACGGAGAGATTGAGAGTGCCGACATGCTCTGCAAGAAGACCAACACTCCTTACGCCCGCCTCATCCAGAAGGGCATCTCGCGCATCGGACGCCCGATGAACGACGTGCTCGTGGCCATCGAGAACGTGGGCAACATTGAGGTTGCCAAACTCGGCAAGGGCTTCACCTGGCTCGCCACCACGGCGGCAGGCGCTCCGATGATTGGCTTCCTCGGCACGGTTACCGGTATGGTCAAGGCATTCTTCGCCCTCGCCAACGCAGGCACAAACGCCAACATCTCGGTGCTTGCCGGCGGTATCTACGAGGCCCTCGTCACCACCGTAGCCGGACTGGTGGTGGGCATCATTGCACTGTTTGCCTACAACTACCTCTCGGCACGCGTTAACCACGTGATGAACCAACTCGAAAACAAGACAATGGAATTTATGGACCTGCTCAACGAGCCGGCAACTAAATAAGGAGTAACGACAATGGCACTCAAACGTCAACACGACATGCTCGCCACCTACAGCATGGCATCGATGACCGATGTGATTTTCCTGCTGTTGATTTTCTTCCTGGTCACCTCTACCTTCGTGTCGCCCACGGCGCTCGAAGTCGACCTGCCGAAGAGTTCGGAGCAGACGGCGGTGAAGAAGCCGAGCACAAAGGTGTATATCGACAAGGAGAAGAACCTCTATGCCTCGTTTGGCGACGAAACGCCGCAGGCCATCAGCGACGACCAGTTGCTGGCATTCCTGCAGATGACCCAGCAACAGGACTCCACCCAGGTGATAGCCCTCTATGCCGACGAGACAGTGCCCTACGGACGCATCGTGGAGGTGCTCGACATGACATCGCGCCACAACCTGAAGATGGTGCTTGCCACCAAGCCGACGGAGGCCAACGACACCCGGTTTGAGAAGGCGCAGGCCGCCACAGAGGCTGCCACGCAGACCGAAACCCAACAACAGTAACAACAGGCAATGACAAGCGACGAGAAGAAATACAGAATCTGGGGAATCATCCTTGCAACCGTCACCTATGCGGTGGTGATTGTGGCGATGATTCTTACGCGTATTTCCACCACTGTGTCGCAAGAGGAAGTCAACGCCTCGGAAAACAAGACTGAGATAGCCTTCGACGGCGAAGAGTATGTGGCTATGGGCGACATCCCCGAGCCCGACCACAACGACGGCGAGCCCGCTGCCGACAACGGCGAGGCGGAGCCGGCAAGCGACGGCGAAGACGACACCAACGAGGGCGTACCTGCCGACGGACAGTCGCTCGTGTCGACCAACAAGGAGTCGAAGATGGAGACTCCCAAGAAGAAGAAAACCGGGCCTACCGACGCCGAACTGAAAAAGCAGCAGGAAGAGCAAGCACGCATCAAGAAAGAAAAAGAACAACAGTAAAAAGAGAAAAACAAGATTAATAGCCGCGCGCAGAATGCCTTCAGCAAAAAGAGCAACGGCAACGGCAGCGGCCAGAGCGGCTCGCCCGACGGCAATGCCTCTACGGGTGCGCTTTCCGGCGTGCCAGGCCACAACCTCGGCACCAACTACCGCCTCTCGGCGCAGAAATTCACCTGCACCAAGAGCGGCACACTACGTTTTAGCATCACTGTCCGACAGGACGGCACTGTGACCAGTGCCAAATATCTCGGAGGCTCGGGCGAGGCAGCCAGCGACCTCGGAGTCCGACGACAGTTTGAGGAGCGTACACGGAGCCTCAAGTTTACGGTCAGCGGTGACAATGTGCCAAACGAGAAGAAAGGCACGATAACCTGGACCATCAAGTAAGACCAACGGCCACCCGCCACTCCTCATCCCTCCGCTGCTGCAGCCGCCACCACTCGGCATGCACAGGTTTGCGTCTGTAGGCACAGGCAAACACAAATCCCCCGCATTTGCGAAAAGAAAAAAACGAGTCATAGACACCAATAGATATGAAAAATAAAAAACAACGTCTGCAACTCATACTTGAGATTATCAGAAACAACCAAGTGACTTGCCAGGACGATCTGATTAAGGCGCTCGCCGAAAAGGACATCAATGTGACCCAGGCCACGCTCTCGCGCGACCTCAAGGCGTTGCGGGTAACGAAAATCGCTACCGACGGCAATTCCTACATCTACATCGTGCCCAACAGCAACGAGGTGAAGAACTCGCTGCTTAGCGCCAACCGCGGGCCAGCAGCGCCCAACAGCGCCGTGGGCTACGTGTCGCTCACCTTCTCGGGCAACATCGCCGTGATCAAGACCCGCAACGGCTATGCCAGCGGCCTTGCCTACGACATCGACATGAGCCAGACCCCGGAAATCATCGGCACGATAGCCGGCGCTGACACCATCTTCCTCGTGCTCCGCGAAGATGTGGACCACGACGAGGCCCGTCGCGTGCTGCGCCGTTTCATTCCATTGGATTAGAGATTTACAATTCACGTATAGACAAATTATAGAAAAGACAAAAAGCAGAAGATGATCAACGCAGAAGACATTGAAATTGTCGTCGCCAGTGAGGATACCGTCAAGTATGTCGACGAGATTCTCGACACCATCACCCGTGCCGCCAAAGTGCGCGGCACCGGCATCGCAAAGCGGTCGCCCGACTACGTGCGCCAGAAAATGCTTGAGCGCAAGGCAGTGGTGGCTCTCTACAAAGGGCAAGAGTTTGCCGGTTTTAGTTACATCGAGAGTTGGAGCAACAAGCAGTTTGTGGCCAACTCAGGTTTGATTGTAGGCAACAGGTTTCGCGGGCTAGGTTTGGCCACGCGCATCAAACGACGAATTTTCGAACTGTCGCGCGAGAGGTTTCCTCATGCAAAGATCTTCAGCCTTACCACTGGTG
>CAVAOU010000047.1:0-9603 GCA_963590085.1 Senegalimassilia sp.
CCTCGGTGGCTCTGCCGTCGACTGTGACATCGGTGGGTGAGGGCGCAATGGCAGGATGCACGGGCGTGACTACGCTCGCTCTGCCTGCATCGGTCACAACGGTTGATGCCAGCGCGTTCTCGGGCATGAGTGCCCTCACTGCGGTTAGCGGCGGCGAGGGAGTGCAGACCATCGGCGACTATGCGTTCAGCCACTGCACGGCATTGACAGAGATGCCGCAGATGTCGCAACTTGAGTCGGTCGGCGCATCGGCTTTTGTCGACGACACAGCCCTGTCGGTATTCACCTTCCCGCAAGCGCTCCAGACCATCGGCGAAAGTGCGTTCCAAGGATGCGCACTAACAGCGGCCGACCTCGCAGCCTGCACCAACCTCACCGTTGTAGGCGCGTGGGCTTTTGCCGACAATGCCTCGCTGCAGTCGGTTGTCCTACCCGCGTCGGTCACATCGGTCGGCGATGGTGCCTTTTTCTATTCCACCAGTCTGCAGACCGTGGCATTGCCCGAAGGACTGGCAAAAATCAACGACTACATGTTTATGGGCGGCAAGGCCGTGCAGACAGCCACGTTGCCCGAAACAGTGAACGAAATAGGCGACTACGCACTGAGCGACTGGAGCGAGATGACGCAGTTTGTTATCCCCGCCAGCGTGGAGCGTATCGGCACACGCGCAATGCGTGGCTGGACGGCATTGGCACTCCTCGAGAGCAAGGCCACCACGCCGCCAGCACTTGGCGAAAGCGTGTGGGAAGGCGTGAAGCCTGAAAACGTGAAACTTGTGGTACCGGAATCGTCGACCGCAGCCTACATCTCCGCCGAGCAATGGAAGGAATTCTTTGACTCGTCGACCGTTGAAAACCTCTCCGACGACGCGTTCAAAGTAGAGTCGAACGGCGACATCGTTACCCTCCGTAGCACATCGAAGATATTGGCATACAGCCTCTACGACCTTAGCGGAATCCTGCTTAAGCAGGCCGCGCCAAACGCCCACGAGGCAACGATGGACCTCTCGGCCTACAGCGGCAAGGCGTATGTGGTGAGATGCGTCACCGAAAACAACAATGTGAAAACCATCAAGATAAGCCGACAATAGCCAACCTATGGGAAAAAACAAGTTGAAGAAATTCGGGGAGATGGAAACCTTCCCCAACGTGTTTCAATATCCGTTTGCAGTGCTCCAACAGGGTCCTTTCCCGTTGAAGGGCAAATGGAACGAATTTTTCAAGAACG
Organism: Senegalimassilia sp.; assembly: GCA_963590085.1. Taxonomy (GTDB): domain Bacteria; phylum Bacteroidota; class Bacteroidia; order Bacteroidales; family Muribaculaceae; genus Limisoma. The sequence goes on from CAVAOU010000047.1 coordinate 1,229, forward strand.
ACAATCCTATAGTGCTCGAACTCGGATGCGGCAAGGGCGAATACGCCGTAGGAATGGCTAAGAAATTTGCTGACCGCAACTTCATCGGCGTTGACATCAAAGGCGCGCGCATGTGGACCGGCGCGAAGCAGTCGGTGCAGGAAGGCATCGGCAACGTAGCGTTTCTGCGCACCAGCATCGAACTCATAGCGTCGTTTTTCGAGCCAGGCGAGGTGTCGGAAATCTGGATAACCTTCCCCGACCCGCAGATGCAGAAGGTGAACAAGCGCTTGACGTCAACCCGCTTCATGCAACTCTACCGCCAGATACTCAAGGACGGCGGCATCGTGCATCTGAAAACCGACAGCCCGTTTCTCTACGCCTACACCGACGCGATGGTCAAGTTGAACGGCTTCGCCACCGAGGTCAACACCGATGACCTCTACAACAGCGGTCTCGCCGACGACATCCTCGAGATACGCACCTTCTACGAGCGCCAATGGCTCGCCCGCGGCCTCACAATCAAGTATATCAGTTGGCATCTTGACCACGCCACGGCGCTGCAAGAGCCGGAAATCGACATAGAGCGGGACACCTACCGCAGTTTTTCGCGCGGCTTCCTCGAAACCGACGCAAAATTCTCAAAATAACGCAATTATGGAAGAAAGACTATATCCAGCACTCATCACCGAGGCCCTTCGCCACGTGCGCTATCCCGGCAACGGCAAGGACCTTGTGGAAAACAATATGGTGGAGGACGACATCCGCATCGACGGAATGAATGTGTCGTTCTCCCTGATTTTTGAAAAATCCACCGACCCGTTCATCAAGAGCGTGGTCAAGGCCGCAGAGGCAGCCATAACCACCTACGCGAGCGAAAACGCCAAGGTGGCGGGCAACATCGCCGTGAAGTACCGCCACAACGTGGAGCAGCCCACAAAGATGCTCCCAAACGTGAAGAACATCATCGGCGTGTCGTCGGGCAAAGGCGGTGTGGGCAAATCCACCGTTGCCACCAACCTCGCCGTGGCTCTCGCCAAGCAGGGCTACAAGGTAGGTCTGCTCGATGCCGACATCTTCGGTCCGTCAGCGCCAAAGATGTTTGGCGTGGAGGACGCGCCCGTCTATATGGAAGAAGTGGGCGGCCGCAACCTCATCGCACCCGTGGAACAATACGGCGTGAAGGTGCTTTCCATAGGCTTCCTTGTTGACAAGGACAACGCTGTGCTCTGGCGCGGCGGCATGGCAAGCAACGCTCTCAAGCAACTCATCGGCGACGCCAACTGGGGCGACCTTGACTATTTCGTTATCGACATGCCCCCGGGCACGAGCGACATCCATCTCACCCTCGTGCAGACGCTCGCCATCACCGGCGCCGTGGTTGTGACCACACCGCAGGAAGTGGCACTTGCCGACGCGCGCAAAGGCGTGAGCATGTTCCTCAGTCCGCAGGTCAACGTGCCGGTGCTCGGCATCGTCGAGAATATGGCATGGTTCACCCCCGCGGAGCATCCCGACGAGCGTTACTACATCTTCGGCAACGGCGGCGGCAAGCGCCTGGCTGAGAAACTCGGCGTGGAACTCCTTGCGCAGATACCCCTCGTGGCAAGCATCTGCGACGGCGGCGACAGCGGCAAGCCCGCGGCATTGCAAAACACCGTGAGCGGCGAGGCATTCAACATCCTTGCCCAGCGCGTGGTCGAGGCCGTGGACAAGCGCAACCGCGAGTTGCCTCCTACGCACAAAGTGGAAGTTGCAAAACATTAACGAGCGCGTGCATTTTACATGCCCAATGGTGGCGTAATTTTGCATCGTAGACGAGGGGCAAGCCCTCAATAAGTAACGAAAACAAAAAAATTAAGCATAGACCCATTATGGAAAAAACAACAGACAAGGCAAACGGCGCAAGCGAGAAACTCAAGGCTCTGCAAAACGCCATGTCGAAGATTGAAAAGGACTTTGGCCGCGGAGCGATCATGAAACTCGGCGACGACAATATCGAAGACATCGAGGTGATTCCTTCGGGCATCATCGGTCTTGACTATGCACTCGGTGTGGGCGGCTACCCGCGCGGCCGTATCATCGAAATCTACGGCCCGGAATCGTCAGGTAAGACCACCTTGGCAATCCTTGCCATAGCGCAGGCACAGAAGCAGGGCGGCATCGCTGCAATCATCGACGCAGAGCACGCCTTCGACCGGTTCTATGCCGAAAAACTTGGCGTTGACATCAACAACCTCTATATCGCCCAGCCTGATAACGGCGAGCAGGCACTTGAGATTGCCGACCAACTCATCCGCTCGTCGGCCATCGACATCATCGTGGTCGACTCTGTGGCAGCCCTTACGCCAAAGGCCGAAATCGAAGGCGTGATGGGCGAGAAGCAGATGGGCTTGCAGGCGCGACTCATGTCGCAGGCGCTGCGCAAACTCACGGCTACAATCTCGAAGACCAACACCACCTGCATCTTCATCAACCAGTTGCGCGACAAGATTGGCGTGATGTGGGGCTCTCCTGAAACAACCACCGGCGGCAACGCCCTGAAGTTCTACGCTTCGGTGCGCCTCGACATCCGTCGCATGGGTGCCATCAAGAACGGCGAGGACGTGCTCGGCTACCAGACCAAGGTGAAGGTTGTGAAAAACAAGGTGGCGCCGCCATTCCGCAAGGCAGAGTTCGAACTCACCTTCGGCGAGGGCGTTTCGCACAGCGGCGAAATCCTCGACCTCGGCGTGAACCTCGGCATCATTAACAAGAGTGGCTCGTGGTTCTCCTACGACGGCACCAAACTCGGCCAGGGCCGCGACGCGGTGAAGCGCCTGATTGGCGACAACCCCGAACTTGCCGACGAACTCGAGGCTAAAATCAAGGCAAAACTCTTCCACAAGGACGACAAGGAGGAGGGTGCACCAGCCGATGAGGCAACAGAACCAAAGGCTGAATAAAAAATCCGCAAGACAATGAAAATCGCAATCATAGGATGCGGCAACATGGGCGGCGCGACTGCAAGAGGTCTCGCCGCCGATGCCGCTTTTTCACGGGAAAATGAATTGGCAGTGAGCAACCGTACGCAGGGCAAACTCGACGCCCTCAAGGCGCAGTTTCCAGCGGTGGCAACATCGACAAGCAACTGTGAGGTGGTGAAGGACGCCGATGTGGTGGTGCTGGCAGTGAAGCCGTGGCTCATCGACGCCGTGGCTGCCGAGGTTAAGGATGCGGTGAAGAAGGGAAGCCTCATCGTGTCGGTGGTGGCAGGTGTGCCGTTCAGCCATCTGCGTGAACTCTTCGGCGAGGGCGCGCCGCTTTTCCGCGTAATCCCCAACACGGCCATCGCCATCGGCGAGAGTATGACCGTGGTGGCTTCCGACGGCGCTACCGCGGAGCAGGACGCATGCGTCTTCGACATGTTCAACCGCCTCGGCGCAACGCTGAAGATTGAAGAGCGGCTAATGGACGCCGCTATGGCTCTCGGCTCGTGCGGCACGGCGTATGCGCTCCGCTACGTCCGCGCGGCGATGGAGGCAGGTGTGGAACTTGGGCTCTGCCCAGCGCAGGCCAAACTGATTGTGGCGCAGACCGTGAAGGGCGCGGCGCAACTGCTCATGACCAACGACTCCCATCCGGAGGAAGAAATCGACAAGGTTACCACCCCCGGCGGATTTACCATCAAGGGCTTGAACCGTATGGAAGCCTGCGGCTTCACCAATGCCGTGATCGAAGGCCTCAAAGCGTCCGTCAAGAAATAACGAAACCTTATTTGCGCAGCAGGGCGTAGCGCGCTACGGCGATGTAGTGATTCACTTTGAGGTCGATTTTGCGGCTCAGTTTGCGCTTGCGCCAACTGCCGAAGATGCGGTGCTCCGCAAAGGTGACCTCCGTGCGCGGATAGCGCTTGCGCGGCAGCAGATAGTCGGTAGGATAAACGTTTAGACCGTCGAGGCATTGCGCCCGGCGGTTTTTCATGTCGAAGCCCAGCGCCAGCGCCTCGCGCTCCATCAGGATGGGCGAGATGGTGCGGTTCATCGTGCCGTCGGCGTTGACGAAATGGTTGTTGCGGTAGTAGTCGAGCATCTTGGCGCAGAAAGCGTCGCCCTTGTCGGCGATGAAGAAAGCCGCCTGCAGGCCCGTGCGGGTGTCGCCCTCCTCGGTCATGAAGGTGGTGAATCCCGGCTTGTCCAGAAACTCGTCGAACCGCTTGTAGAGGAAGATGTCGCTGTCCATATACACTCCTCCCTCGGCATAGACCGCATAGAAGCGCACCGCGTCGGCGGCAAACGCCCACTGACGCTTCTCGAGCGCCTCGCGGATGAAGTCGATGCCGATGGCCATGGCGTCGTCGTAGGTCCAGCGGCGCACGGTGTAGTCGGGGAGCAGACGCTTCCAGGTGTTGAGACACACTTTTATTTCAACAGGGAACGGGTCGTTGCCGAACCAGCATAGATGGATAGTCTTTGGAGCCATGAATGATAGACGTTTTTTTATTTTCGCTCGACAAAGGTAATCATTTTGCTCAATTGCCGCAAAAGTGGTAATTTTGGAGCATGATGAAACGTATCTGCTACCTCAGCCGCTGCTACCGCGATTTGCGCTCTGCCGGCAACAAAGCCAAAACCGACAACGAGCGCACGCTCGCCGATATGGGTGCCGTGAATCTCGGCCTGCCGATGCACGTGAGCGACAACAAGATTGCCAATTTCCTTCTCACCTTTGCCGGCGTGGCGCGGTTCACGTTGGCGGTAAGGCCTGGCGACGAGGTGCTGCTGCAGTATCCCGTAAAGAAATATTTCACCTACCTCTGCCGCGTGGCGCATCTGCGCGGCGCGCGCGTCACGGCGCTCATCCACGACCTCGGTTCGTTCCGCCGCAAAAAACTCACCACGGAGCAGGAAATTGCCCGTCTGAGCCATGCCGACGCCGTTATCGCCGCCAACGACGCGATGGCGCAATGGCTCCGCGACCGCGGCCTCCAGCGCCCCGTGCGCGGTCTGGGACTCTACGACTACAAAGCCTCGGCATTCAATCCCCATTCCGAGTTCAGCCACCGCGACAAGTTGCGCTTGGTCTATGCCGGGTCGCTCAACAACAAGAAGAACTCCTTCCTACTCGCGCTGCCCGACCTCGCCGACGATTTCGAGTTTGTGCTCTACGGCGACAAGCAGAACCTCCACGGCATGCGCCAGCATCCTAACATTGAGGTGAACGGCTTCATCCAGGCGGAAGACTTCGTGGCGGGTGTGGATGCCGATTTCGGACTGGTGTGGGACGGCGAGTCGGTCGACGGCTGCCGTGGCGACTACGGCGAATATCTCAGGGTGAACTCACCCCACAAGGTGTCGTTCTATCTGCGCGCGGGCATCCCCGTGGTGGTGTGGCGCCAGGCGGGCGTGGCGCAGGTGGTGGAGCGCGAAGGCGTAGGCATCGCCGTCGACTCCCTGCGCGACCTCAAGGCCGCTGTCTCGGCCCTCTCAGCCGACGAGTTGGCAGCGATGAAGCAGCGCGCCGTAGCCCTCGCCAAAGCCCTCGACCATGGCGACTTCCTCCGCGCCGCCATGAAGGCATTGTGAATCATGATGCCAAAATGTTTGTTGTTGAAATTGCAAATAGTCGCGAAATTGCTTGGATGAGTGAAAAAATGCAATTAACTTCGCTTTATCTAAAGAAAAAGGACAACAAATTATTTGCGATTATGAAACAATCAGTACTCTTATTTGCTCTTGCAGCAAGCACCTGCTTCACGGCGTGGAGCGATGAAGCGGTAGAAGTGTTAAAACAACGTCAAGTGGCCGACGGCGTAACGCAGCAGGCGGTGCGCAATGCCAACGGATTTGTCTACAAGCGCTATGTGGGCACAAATGCCCCGGCTGTGGTCAAGCAAGATGCCGACGAGACAGAGTCGACCGACGAGACATTGTTCTACGAGGGATTTGAAGGCTACGCCACCGAAGGCACCGACCTTAACTGGATTCCATCCACATGGTCGAAGAAGATTGCCCCAGGCAACGAGCCTACCGAGGAGATGATTTCCCACAACATCAACAACACGTGGTATTGCTACTACACTGGCGACGGTAAATTTATGCCCATAACCACTGATGGACAGTGCGATGCGTTTATCCACTACGGATATGCCGACTCGTCGCATGGTTTGGAACCTGTGGCGCAGGACGAATGGCTGATTTCGCCGACAGTGCAGATGGCGGAGAGTGGCGAGCAATATCTGGATTTCCTCTTGGCTGCAAGTTTCTTCGACTGCTACGACGTTACCAACGATTTCGATTGGGGAACAATGACGTTCAAGCAGCGTGTGGTGGTCAACAATATGAAGGTGATGGCATCCGACGACGACGGTGAGACCTGGGCAGAGGTGTTTAACCTCGCCGACGACGTGCTGGCCACAAAGACCGACCGCGAATGCTACGACACCGAGTTGACATCGTTCAATAACTACAAGGCCGACGTGAGCGAATATGCGGGCAAGCAGATGAAGTTTGCGTTCCGCTACGAGCGCAATGCCGGCGACTGGATTGGCAACTCAATGGTGGTGGACGGCTTCTACGTGAAGCACAAAGCCGACGGCGCAGTCAAGACCTTGTCTGCCAGCGCAGACAAAGTGGCGCAGAGCGGAAGAAACATAATCGTAAGTAGTCCGTCGGGCAGGGTTGCGGTTTATGCAGCAACTGGCATGAAGATGGGCGAATATGTCGTGGAAAGCACAGCGACAATCGATGCCGCGGCATGGAACGCTGGCGTATACATCGTCCGCTTCGCCGACGGCAAAGCAACAAAGGTCATTGTGAAATAGACCGTTACAACCTAACATCTAGCGAAGGGAGCCCAACACGCTCCCTTTGTTTTTTTTGGAATTCATTTAAAATTGTAACTTTGTGGTATGGAATAAAACTAAACGTTTCGTATCAGAATGGTGGATTTACCATACAACAGAAAAGACCTATCATCGATATTCAACTACAGCAAGCAATTGGTCAACAAGTGCCTGCGCGACTTTGCGCCCAATGCTGAAGAGCATAAGGGAAAAGGCAGCCTTGGTCAACTTGCTGAAGAACTGTTCTTTAAGTACGACCTAAATTCTCGCCAAGAAGCGGACTTTGCCTTTGTCAATGCAGAATTGAAATGTACCCCATTGAAAGAGTCTGCTAAAAAAGAATTGCTGATTAAAGAGCGTCTTGTGTGCAGCCTAATCAACTATACTGCAGATTGGGACAAGAGTTTTGAGGAGTCGCATTTCTATAAGAAATGTTTGATTATGTTGATTATGTTTTATCTGCATAATCCCAATGTGTCAAAACTTGACTTGAAATTTCTTTTTGCCGTGTTGTGGAAAATCCCTGAGAAAGACCTGTTGATTATCCGCAAAGATTACGAAACCATCATATCCAAAATAAGAAATGGTCAGGCTCATACATTGTCGGAAGGCGACACGATGTACCTCGGTGCTTGCCGAAAAGGTCAAAAAGGAGACTCGCTTATGCCTCAGCACAACAATAGCACAGGCGCACCACGCAGAGCCTGGAGTCTGAAGGCCGCATATATGCGCATTGTGCTCGATGCGGTAAAGAGCAACAATAAGGACGGCGCCTATTGCAACTACGAAATCCCGCAGTCTGCCTTGGAAACTATGTTTTCAGTGGAAGAACTTCGCGGCAACTCTGTTGACGGAATCCTTTCCAATAGATTTGCTCCTTATTGCGGTAAGAGTTATCGGCAGATTTGCGATATGCTCCAAATTGAGCCATCAAACTCGAAATCGAAATATTTCATATTGGCAAATACAATTGCTGGAAATGGCAAAGTAAGCAATGTAAACAAGAGTGAGGAGTTTGAAAAGTCGGGTCTCACAATGAAAACAATCCGCATACAGAAAAACGGAACTATTAAGGAAGCAATGTCGTTTGAAAACATTGACTATCAGGAGGTCTTTGATTGCAAAGAGTGGACCGATTCCAGATTGTATGAATTGTTTTCCAACCGTTTTATGTTTGTGATATTTAGAGAGACAGATGATGTCATACAATTGCCGAATGGCAAAACGGAGGCCGAATACAAGTTGGAAAAGGTCGTTTTTTGGACTATGCCTCAAAAAGACCTTGGCATTGCCCAACAATACTGGAACAACATCCGCAAGAATGTTTTGGACAACCATATTGCGCCTGAATTTTTCTGGAGCGCCAAAGACGACCGGAATTTCCATGTCCGGCCAAAGGCTAGAATTGCCGATGATATGACCGAAAATCCAAATGGGGGAATGGCGAAAAAGTATTGTTATTGGTTTAACAATAAGTACGTAAAGAATATAATTGAAAATGAGTTATAATATAGACGACACCGAAATGACATTGTGCGAGCCTATTGCACGATATTCCACCACTGCGCATCAG
>CAVAOU010000048.1:0-9526 GCA_963590085.1 Senegalimassilia sp.
GCCATACGGCCGGCTTCGGTGGCGAGTTTGAAGGCCTTTGCCATCTCAACAGGATCCTTTGCCACGGCAATTGCAGTGTTGACAAGCACAGCGTCGGCACCCATCTCCATAGCCTCTGCGGCATGCGAAGGAGCGCCCAGTCCAGCATCTACCACAACAGGCACATTGGTCTGGTCGATGATGATGCGGAGCATTTCGCGGGTGGTAAGACCCTTGTTTGTGCCGATTGGTGCGCCGAGAGGCATCACTGCGGCAGAGCCCACTTCCTCAAGACGTTTGCAGAGCACTGGGTCGGCCTGGATGTAAGGAAGCACTACAAATCCCAACTTAGCCAGTTTCTCAGTGGCTTTCAAAGTCTCCACTGGGTCGGGAAGCAAGTATTTTGGATCCGGGTGGATTTCGAGTTTGATGAAATTAGTGCCGAAGCATTCGCGCGACAGTTGCGCGGCAAGCACTGCCTCGTCGGCATTGCGCGCGCCCGAAGTGTTGGGCAGGAACTGCACGTGCTCGCGGTTGATGTGGCTGAGCATATCGTCGGAAGCGGCATCGCTGGTGTCGAGACGCTTCATCGCCACGGTTATCATTTCAGAGCCCGAAGCCAGGATGGCCTCAAGCATAGCATCGTTTGAGGAGAACTTTCCAGTTCCGACAAACAGACGGGAAGAGAAATCTCTTCCGCCAATAGTCAATTTGTCCATTTTTTTTAATCTAAATATTGTCGTTCTACTATTTTTTCCAAAAGGCCAATCATCTTTGCCGTGTGGGCAGTCATGTCGTCGGCATTGATAAGGCTACCCGACACTGCGATGCCCCGTACACCAGTTGCCATCACGTCCTCGATGTCGTCGTAGGTGATGCCACCGATGGCCACCACAGGCAGGTTGATGCTCGCCGCCTTCATCTTCGAGATGATGTCGCGGTAGCCTTCAAGGCCGAGCACCGGGCTGAGGCGCTTCTTCGTTGTGGTAAACCGCATCGGGCCGAGGCCGATGTAGTCGATGTCGAGATGGCGCAGAGCCTGAATGTCGTCGAAGGTGTTGGCAGTGGCGCCGATGATAAAGTCGCCGCCAAGCAATTCGCGAGCCTCCGTAGGGTCCATATCGTTCTTGCCGAGATGCACTCCGTCGAGTTCCAGTTCCTTGGCGATGTCCACATAGTCGTCAATCACGAGGATGCAGTCCTCGGCGGCCTTGCATATTTCCTTGGCGCGCTTCGCCGTAGCAACAATCTCCTCGCGCGGAGCGTCCTTCATGCGCAGTTGCACCCATTTGCATCCGCCGTCAACGGCACGTTGTATCTCTTCTTCAATTGTCATCCTGTCGGAAGGATTAGTGATAAATTGGAGCATATTCTATTTTAAGTTATTTCGTTGTTCTACAATTTGTTGCAAGCGTTCTTCGAAAATCGCGCGGTCAGCGCCGAAAAGGTAACCCAGAAAGGCACATCCGCCAAAGCCCACATCGTGGAGCCACGCCATCTTCTCTGCCGTAACGCCGCCGAGTGCCAGCACATGGCTGTCGACACTGCCGCGCAACTGCTGTTCGGTGAAGTTTGCCATATAGCCGTGCTTGCTGATGCTGTCGAAGATTGGACTGAGAAACACATAGTCCATCGCCACACTTTCAGTCACCTCCGCCAGCGAATGGCACGATCGCGAGCAAGCGCCTTCGAAGCCTTCCGGCGGCTGAGGACACCGAGCGTTGAGATGCAGCCCGCCAAGGCGGAATTCCGATGCCACAGCAGGGAAATAGTGCATCTTCAACTGCGGGGCATACTCCAGCGGGAGTGTTGACACAAAGTCGCGCACCTGCGCCTCAGTCATCCCAGGCTTACGGATGTGCACATAGTCAAATCCAGCATCGAGGAGAGCCCTGATGCGCTCCTGCTCGTCGCAGAGCGTCTGCTCCGGCGTGATGGCAACGAGGCGGAAATGTGGTCTATCCACCATAGAAAGCCTTGATCACAAGGATTGTATCGCCGTCGTTGAGTTTGTGGTTAACATAGTCGGGCTTTGCCACCATCTGACCGTTTACAGCCACGGCAATGTTGACTGCCTCGATTTTCTTTTCCTTCAGCAGCTGGTCGACTGTCGTTGCGTCAGCCAACTGGAGTTGCTCGTCGTTGAATTTTACTGTAATCATAATATATTAAGTTTTTGAGGGTCGAAAAAATGATTCACAGGACCGTGCCCCTTGCCCACTTCCACATTGGCGCCTGCCTCGAGGGCATTCTGCAGATAGGCTTTCGCTTTGGCCACGGCGTCGGGCAAGGTGCAGCCGAGAGCCAGACATGAGGCAATCGCCGAGGAGAGTGTGCATCCCGTGCCGTGGGTGTTGCGCGAGTCTACCCTTCTGCCGTTGAACGCATGGAATGTGCCGTCGGCCTCATAGAGACGGTCGGTCATGGCATCGTCGTCGAAATGGCCGCCCTTCATCAGCACAGTGCGGCATCCTTTGGCGATTATGCGCTTGGCTGCTTCAGTCATAGCCTCCGGCGAGTCAATCTCGATGCCAGACAGTTTGCGGGCCTCTGCCCTGTTGGGCGTAAGCACCGAAGCCAGAGGCAACAGTCTGCCCACCAATGCCTCAACTGCCTCTTCCGAGATGAGAGGACTGCCGCTTGTGGAAACCATCACAGGGTCGAGCACCACCCACCGCGGACGCCAATACGCTAGCCGGTCGGCAACAGCATCGATAATCTCACGGGAAAAGAGCATACCGATTTTCACGGCATCTACCTTGAGGTCGGAAAACACGGCATCAATCTGCCCTGCCACAATGTCGGGACTGATTGCCTGCACGGCATCCACACCTGTGGTGTTCTGCACCGTCACTGCCGTTATTGCCGTTGTGGCATACACGCCGAAAGCCGACATCGTCTTGACATCAGCCTGAATGCCCGCGCCCCCTGAGGAGTCGGAGCCTGCAATCGTCAATGCTACTGGATATTTCATAAGCGCACAATAGTTCTGTAGACATGAACAAAAGGCCTATGAAAAAAGAGAAACGTCACACAATCCCTGCGCCAGCATTATCTGTATCAGGTTCGGAGGGTATAATCTCAGCCATCAAAGGCACCCCTTTGTTCGTCACTGCAAAGATAGCAATCTGTTTTGACTTTGTCAAGATTTGTTGTATCTTTGAATAAGATAACATAACAAACATACACCATACAGTTATGAATAGTTTCCACGACCTATTGTTCAATCGCCGCAGCATCCGCAAATACACGGATGAGGAGATTGCGGCCGACGATGTGAAAACGATACTTCAGGCGGGACTCGTGTCGCCGTCGTCGAAGGGCAAGATGCCTTGGCAGTTTGTTGCCGTCGACGACAAGGAGACGCTTGAGCGCATGAGCAAGTGCAAGGATTTCGGCGCGCGCCCGATTGCTGGATGCTCTCTGGCAATAGTAGTGACCGCCAACCCTTACGAAAGCGATGCATGGATTGAAGACGCCTCCATTGCCGCCTTTGCCATGCAGATGCAGGCGCAGGACCTCGGGCTCGGCAGTTGCTGGGTGCAAGTGCGCGAACGCTTCGACAAGGAGGGCAAGCCGGCAGAGGACAATATCCGCGAACTGCTAAACATTCCGCCCGACATGCGTGTGCTTTGCGTGGTTACCATCGGCCACAAAAATGAGGAGCGCAAGCCTCTTGAGGAAGAGAAATGCCAATGGGAGAAAGTTCACATAGGTCAATGGCGCAACGAATAGCGGTAATCGGTTCGGGCAACGTGGCTACGCATCTTGCACGCGCGCTCAAGGGTGTGGTGCAGATTTATAGCCGCAACCTCGGCAATGCCCGCCAACTCGCCTCCGAAATAGGATGCGATGCCACCGACAGCCTGCAGAATCTGGCGCAGGCGGATGTCTACATCGTCTCGGTAAAGGACGATGCCATAAGCGACATCGCCGCCAGTGTGCCGGAGCGTTGCCTCGGCGGCCTGTGGCTCCACACGTCGGGCAGTGTCGACAAGTCGGTGTTTGCCAGCAGGATGCAGCGCTACGGCGTGCTGTATCCGTTGCAGACGTTTTCCAAAGGCGTTGCTGTCAAGATGGACGAGGTGCCGCTTTTCATTGAAGGCTCATCCGCCGATGTGGAAGACGGAATCCGCCAATTGGCAACATCCGTCTCGCCTACGGTCTACCATGCCGACAGCCGCATCCGCATGCAGATGCACATTGCAGCGGTGTTTGCCTGCAACTTCTCCAACTACATGTACACTCTCGCCGACGAGGTGCTGAAAGCCAACAATCTGCCTTTCAACGTGCTCCGTCCGCTGCTCGAAGAAACGCTCCGCAAAGCGTGCAGCAATGCCCCGGCGCAGTCGCAGACTGGCCCGGCAGCACGTGGCGACAAAGGCATACTGGCGAAGCACGAGGATTTGCTTTCTGGCGAAGCAAGAGAAATCTACGAAACAGTTTCCAACGCAATACTTAAACGATATAACCAATGAGCGGTATCAACTACGACCTTACGCGCATCCGCGCTTTTGCCTTCGACGTGGACGGGGTGCTTTCTGCCTCGTCAATTCCCTTGTACCCCACAGGCGAACCGATGAGGGTGATCAACATCAAAGACGGCTATGCCATACAACTGGCGGTGAAACTAGGCTATCCAGTGGCAATCATCACCGGCGGCAAGACGGAGGCTGTGAGGAAGCGGTTTGATGGTCTTGGAGTGAAGGATCTGTATCTCGGTGCGTCGGTGAAAATCGGCATCTACGACGAGTGGCTTGCGCTCCGCGGACTGAAGGACGAGGAAGTGGCTTTTATGGGCGACGACATCCCCGACATGGAGGTGATGCGCCGCGCCGGACTGGCGGCGGCTCCTGCCGATGCCTGTGCCGACATTCTCGAGATGGCTACCTACGTGTCGCCTTGTGCCGGGGGCATGGGATGCGCCCGCGACCTCATCGAGCAGGTTCTCCGTGCGCGCGGCGACTGGATGAAGGACCGCCACGCCTTTGGCTGGTAAATCACCATAACAGTTTATCGACTATGTTAGACAATCTGAAGAAATACGACATCTTCCTTGCCAGCGGCTCGCCACGGCGCAAGGAATTGCTTGCGGGCCTCGGCATCGAGTTTGAAGTGCGCTGCATCAGCGGCATCGACGAGTCGTACCCTGCCGACCTTCCTGCAGACGACGTTGCCGAATACATCTCGCAAAAGAAGGCCGCTGCCTATCGCGAACAGATTACCGACCGCCAACTCATCATCACCGCCGACACCGTTGTGGTGTGCGATGGGCTGGTTCTGGGCAAGCCTGCCGACCGTGAGGATGCTGTGGCGATGCTGCGTCGCCTGTCGGGCAACGTGCACCATGTGGTTACGGGGGTGACCATAGTAACGGCGCAGTGCACTGCTTCGTTTGCAGTGGCTACGGAGGTGGGATTCGCCCGGCTGACGGATGAGGAAATAAGTTTCTACGTGGACAACTACCGACCGTTTGACAAGGCGGGTGCCTATGGCATCCAAGAATGGATTGGCTTTATCGGCGTGGAGAGCATCTCTGGCAGTTATTTCAACGTTATGGGACTGCCTGTGCAACGCCTCTACCAGGAACTCAAGAATTGGTAACGGTGAGTGTCGCCGTGTAGCGTGAGTCGGCGTTGATAGGCGCCAGCATCAAGGTGCCTCCAGTAAGCATCCCGTCAGTAAACATTGGCGGCTGAAGTGTAGCAACAAACCGCTTCAACGCATAGGCATCACGATGATAGAGCACGCTCATCGATGCCTCCTTCTCGGGATGGACAATGCGGTTGCCCAGCGCGGCGGAAACCACACCCATCGTGGTGCGAAGGTTAACCTCAACACATGGATTCACCCGAAGTGCTCCATCGGCATCGCGATAGACCATCATGTCAACTCCTACATACCCGTCATATTCGGGCGGAAGTATCCGCTCAAGGCTTTGTGCTGCAGCCTGCTGCACAGCGTCAAGCATAGGTTCGCCGACAAGTGCCGCAAGCCGTTTGCGCAACGTTGCCGTCGATGCCACCACGGCGTGGTCGTAGGACATCTGCGGGGTATTGAAAAACACTGAATAGCCGAAAAACTCCGCCTTTCCTTGCGCCACACGAAACTCCATCGCAAAATCCTGAACCTTGTCGAGAAACGCCTCGCAAAGGAGTGCTCCCTGCTTGCGTATTGCCCCAAGTGCCCAATCGTAATAATGAGAAAATTCCTTTGCCGATGCCCGGCACACTCCCCTGCCGCTACTCGACCACGGCATTTTCATCACCACATCGCCAAATTCGTGCACCTTTTGCTCTACCTCGTCCACTGATAGGCACAGCCGCGGCATCGGCGGCACAGGGATGCCATGATGGTCAAGCATCGTAAGCATGTCGACTGTAGTCTTGCGGCTGGAAAGTTGCCGCAGACGCTCAAGAAACGCATCGTCGGCATGGGATTCCACACCCATCCTACGGAACTCGTTGCGCACCGACCGACTCCAGCCCCAAGGCATGGGTGCAAGACTCTCGCCTTTGCAGATGCCAATGTCTGCAAGGCCTTTCAAGTTCGCTGTATTCTGCAGGATAAATGTTTCGTTTTCTTCAGTTGCTGGAGCAACGATGCGGCTGCCCGCACAGGCAATCCACATCGGCAGCAAAGCCAAATCGCTACGGAGTTTCCGTGCCAACGTGGGCGCGGTATAGTGGTCAACGTCGGCGGCAAGAGCAAGGTCGTTCTCTGGATTGAAAAGCAGTACGTTCCCGCCCATCAGTCAATCACTACCGAGATGATTTCCGCAGGTTTTCCGCCAAGCGGACTGATTGTGGCCTTGTCGGCAGCATAAGGCAACAGCACGGTTTCGCAGGTGGCAACGGTCTCCTTGGCGCCGTTGCTGCATTCCACCGCCACTTCGCCAGTGATGCAGATAAGGATGCGGAAACTGCCGGTCTTGTTCACGTCGACCGTGACAGGATGCTCCACGCGCATCAGTTCTGCCTCAAACTTGTCGCAGCGCTTGATCAATGCCGAGCCATGCGCATCGAGTTCGAGATGGCCTTTGTAGTCATCGTACTCGTCATAGTCGAGGGCATCGAGCGCAAGGTCTGTGTGGAGTTCGCGCTTCTTGCCGTTTTTGTCGATGCGGTCGAAGTCGTAGATACGGTATGTAATGTCGCTCGACTGCTGAATCTCAACGATAAAGTTGCCAGCGCCGATGCTGTGCACACGGCCTGCCGGAAGATAGAATATGTCGCCACGGCACGGATGGAAGCAGTTGAGTTGCGCCACAACGTCGCCGCTCTCAATCTGACGGCGGAAGGTGTTCTCGTCAGTCTTGTGGGAGAATCCGGAATAGAGGATGGCATTCGGCTCAGCATGGACAATGTACCACAACTCCGTCTTGCCGATGCCTTGATGGCGGCGAAGGGCGAAATCGTCGTTGGGATGCACCTGGATGGACAAATCCTTGGCGGCATCGATAAACTTAACCATAATCGGGAACATGTCGCCATGCTTCGCATAGGTGTCGGAACCAACAAGTTGCGCCCCGAATTCATGGAGAAGCGACTTGATGTCGCGGCCGGCATAGACGCCGTTGCTCACGACCGATTCCTGGCCGGGCACACCGGTCAGTTCCCAACTCTCACCAATCGAGTCGGGCGCATCGGCCAACTTCTTCAGTTGACGGATTTTGTCACCGCCCCAAATCACGGTTTTCAAGTTTGGCTTAAACTTCAGCGGGTATATATTCAGCGTTGCATCCATATTCAATCCATTCTGTCGCGATAATCTTCGTAAGTGAATTCTCTCAATGTTTCCATTTGTCCGTCGGCATGCAGCAGCACCATCGACGGATGGCTGATGCCGTTGAACATATGTGTTTTGACCGTAGTATAGTGATTCATGTCTTCAAACGTAAGTATGTCGCCTGCCTTCAATGGCTTGTCGAAACTCCAGTCGCCAATAAAGTCACCGCTCAGGCAGGAGTTGCCGCCAATGCGGTAGGTAGGCTTGCCCGCAGTCGGCTCGGGGAGTGCCTCTGCAACCGTTGGCTGGTAGGGCATCTCGAGGCAGTCGGGCATGTGGCAGGCAAACGAGGCATCGATGATGGCTGTCTTGGTGCCTTGGTTTTCAACCACATCGAGCACCGTAGTCACCAGTTCGCCGGTGCGCCACGTGAAGGCGCTTCCTGGCTCGAGGATAACCTCAAGATTAGGATAACGGCGGCGGAAATCGCTCAGCAGAGCAATCAGATGCTCTACGTCGTAGCCCTCGCGCGTCATCAGATGGCCGCCGCCCATATTCACCCATTTCAACTGCGGCAGGAAGCATCCGAAGCGCTCTTCAAATGCGGTAAGCACTTTTTCGAGGTCGTAGGAGGTGGACTCACAAAGGCAGTGGAAATGCAGTCCTTCCAGTCCTTCAGGCAACTCGTCGCCGAGCACGTCGCGGGTAACGCCGAAGCGCGACCCCGGCTTGCAGGGGTTGTAGAGGTCGGTTTCGATGACCGAGCATTCTGGGTTTACCCGCAGCCCGCAACTCACGCGGCTGTCGGGATTGGCTGTATTGTAGTCGCCCACCAGGGCGCGGTATTTCTCATATTGAGCCACCGAATTAAACACCATATGGCTGCACCCCTCGACAAACTGGCGGATAGTGTCGTCGGTATAGACAGGGCAATAGGCGTGCACGTCGCGACCAAGATAGTCGAGCGACAGGCGCATCTCGTTGAGCGAACTGGCGGTCGATGCCTTGCAGTACTCCGAGATGATGCCAAACGTCTTCCAAAGGGCGTTGGCCTTGAATGCCATGATGATTTTGGCCCCCGAACGTTTCGACACGTCGCTAATCAACTCCAGGTTTCTCCGGAGTTTGTCCTCATGCACGAGGTAGTATGGTGTTTTAATCTGTGTTGTCATTCAACAATAGTTATTTTAGCAAATTTAGCAAGAAGCACCTTGGTGCCTGTGTTGTCGAACTCTACCGTGAGTTTCAACTCCGGCATGCTGTCGATGCCCTTGATTGTGCCCACTCCAAAACGCGAATGGTTTATGCGCATACCCACACTGAAGTCAGTCGCGGCACAGTCGGCCGAGACAGGCGCTGCGGTGGCTGCAGCCTTTTTCATCGACACGAGTCCGTCGTGCGCGTCCTTCTTCTCGCGAGGCACATAGTAGGTGCGGGTCTTCGGCGAGAAATAGTCTGCCGTGTGGCCACGTCGTTCGGAGCGCGGCTGATAGATGGAGTCACGGCGAGCCGACACGTCGAGCAGCGCGGGGTCGATATCCTTCAGGAACCGGCTACTGCTGCACGGCTGCGTAGCGCCGTTGATGTAGCGCGACTGGGCATAGGTCATCACGCAATGCTCCTGCGCCCTGGTGATTGCCACATAAAGCAGTCGCCTCTCCTCCTCTATCTCCGAGAGTGAGCCGCTGCCATGCACCGACGGGAAGAGTTCGTCCTCAACGCCAACGATAAACACATTGCGGAATTCCAAGCCCTTGGCGGCATGCACCGTCATCAGCGTTACCTTCGGCGTAGTGCTGTCGTCATCGCTGTCCTGGTC
>CAVAOU010000049.1:0-9440 GCA_963590085.1 Senegalimassilia sp.
ATGAAAATTGGAACAAGTTCCTTTTCATTTCCCTCGGCTTGCACTATCTTTGCAGATATGAAAATTGCATTAATAGGTTATGGCAAGATGGGCAAGGCCATTGAGGGCATTGCCCGCGAACGCGGACATGAGGTGGTGAGTATCATCACTTCTGAAAATCAGCAGGATTTCGACAGCGAGGCTTTCCGCTCCGCCGACGTGGCTATCGAGTTTTCGGTGCCGGCGGCTGCTTTCTCCAATGTGACGAAGGCGCTCGAGAGGGGAGTGGCTGTGGTGTCGGGCACCACGGGCTGGACCGACCGCATGGCGGAGGCTGAAGCCGTGTGCCAAAGCAGCGGCAGCGCGTTTCTCTACTCGTCGAACTTCAGCATCGGCGTCAACGCGTTTTTTGCCGTGAACAAATACCTGGCGAAGATAATGAACAACTTCCCGCAGTATGACGTGGCGATGAAGGAGGTGCACCACATCCACAAACTCGACCACCCGAGCGGCACAGCAATCACCCTGGCGCAGGGCATCATCGACAACATCGACCGCAAGCACTCGTGGTCGGAAACATCGGAGGCCTCCGACGCAGTCCATATCGAGGCTGTGCGCGAAGGCGAGGTGCCGGGCACCCACATCATCACCTACACCTCTGCCGACGACCGCATCGTCATCGAGCACGAGGCATTCTCGCGCCGCGGCTTCGCCCTCGGCTCGGTTGTTGCCGCCGAATGGATCAACGGCAAGAAGGGATGCTTCACAATGAACGACATTTTTGACTTTTAACACAACTCCTTATATGGACAACAAGACATTCAAACAACGGTTGCAGGCAACCAAAACCACACGCCGCGTGCGCTTTGCCGTGGTCACTGTGCTTTTTCTTTTGTTTCTGATATGGCTCGGCAACTTCTGGTGGCTGCTGCTCTATCCGTTGTTGTTTGACATCTACCTGACTCACTACATCAAGTGGGATTGGTGGAAATCGTCGAAAAACCCTGTGCTGCGCACGGTGATGAGTTGGGTCGACGCCATCGTCTACGCGCTGGTGCTCGTCTACATCATCTTCACGTTCATAGGGCAGAACTACAAAATCCCGTCGTCGTCGCTCGAGAAAACGCTCCTCGTGGGCGACTACCTGTGGGTCAACAAGATGTGCTACGGTCCGCGTGTGCCTATCACTCCGATCCACTTCCCGCTGTGCCAGAACACATTCCCTATAGTCAACACCAAGAGTTACCTCGACCATCCGGAACTCTCTTACCGCCGCCTCAAGGGCTTCCGCAGCATTGAGCGCAACGACATTGTGGTGTTCAACTTCCCTGCCGGCGACACCATCGCCTTCAACGTGCAGAACCCTGACTACTACACCATCTGCTACATCGAGGGCTTCAAGCAGATTAACCCTACGTCGCCTGCCGTTTACTACGACTACAACTTCGGCAAGCAATGTCTTGCCCTCGGACGCGAGGCTGTGAAGAGTCATCCGGAAACGTTCGGCAATGTGATGTACCGTCCCGTAGACCGCCGCGAAAACTATGTGAAGCGTTGCATCGGTTTGCCGGGTGATTATCTGAAGATTGTCGACCAGGTGGTCTACATCAACGGTCAGCCGCTCAAAGAGCCTGAAAACGTGCAGTTTAACCACAATATCTACACCAACGGAAAGGAAATCAGCGAAGCCGAATGGGAGTCGCTCGGCATCAGCAACGCCGACCGCCGCTCGCTGCAGGAGGGTCCCGATGGCACCTACTACGAGTCTGTGCCTCTCACCCGCAAGGCTGTGGCCGACTTCAAGGCTCTGCCTCAGGTAGTGAAGGTCGAGCCGTCGGAAGTGGCTGAGGCTTGTCCGCCTTACCCTATTACCCGCTACTACGGCTGGACGCGCGCCAACTACGCAACAACCTTTGCCCACGGCGGCATCTGGATTCCGAAGAAGGGCGCTACGCTCAAACTCACGCTCTTCAACCTGCCTATCTATGAGCGCTGCATCCGCAACTACGAGCACAACGAACTCGAGGTGCGCGACGGCAAAATCCTCATCAACGGCAAGGAGGCGCACTCCTACACCTTCAAGATGGACTACTACTGGATGATGGGCGACAACCGCGACAACTCGCTCGACTCGCGCTACTGGGGATTCGTGCCTGAGGACCACATCGTAGGTACGCCGATGTTTGTAATCATCTCGTTCGACGAAGACAAACCGTTCTTCTCGGGCATCCGCTGGAACCGCGTATTCAAAAGCGCAAACCCCGACAAAAAATAAGCCGATGGACATCACCTTCAAGGCTGTGTTCTCGTCGCGTTATGCTGGCAGTGTAGACTACTACGCTGCCATGCTTCGCTACGGCGCGGTGGCAATCGATCTCACGGAGCCCTACGACAAGCACCACAAGCATCTCAACCGCATGGACATTGTGGGCACCAACGGCTGCCAGTCGCTCTCGGCATCGCTCGAAAAGCCCAACCGCTCGATGGTTGTGGGCGACATCCGCCTGTCGGAGCACGGCAACTGGCGCCACAACCACTGGGGCGCTCTCTTCTCTGCCTACGGGCGCACTCCGTTTTTCGACTATTTTGCCGACGACCTCAAGAAAATCTATACCGACACATCCATCCAGACCATAGCCGACCTCAATACGGCTCTCCACCTCGCTGTGGTCGACTTTCTCGACCTTGACATACAAACAGCCGTCATCAGCGAGAAAACGCATCAGGAGGCCTTAAACGCAGTCGACCTGCGCGACGGCATGCTCACCCTCGGCGCAGAAAAGCCCTACTATCAAATCTGGTCGCAGAAATTCGGCTTCCAGCCACACAAAAGCATCCTAGACCTACTTTTCAACCTCGGCCGCGAAGCCGTCTTCGTCCTCAAGTAAAGAGGGGAGAGGCAACTGCGGATAGGGATAATTGTGTCCTTACGGAATTTGTCAACAATGTGTTGGTATAGTTATTAACAGGTTTGTTGATAACCTCGGAATGCATTGGAAATCAGTTTGCAGCGATGTTGATAAGTTGTAAATACCGCTGTCGATAATGGCGACGGTAAAACATTTAGTGGCGGGGGTGTTGCCTGATTTGGGGCAAAAACGTAATTTTGTGGACAAACCCTAAACCAGTTAAGCAAAAATGAAGAAATCAGCATATCTTATCATAGCCCTGTTGATGGCTGCCGTGTGTGCGGCATGCGGCGGCGGGGCGTTCACTATTGAAGGCCATCTCAGCGACGCTGGCACGCAGAACCTGCGTGCGGTGTATCTCTCAGGCGACACGGTAATCTCGCAGTGGGTGCCGGCGGTCGACGGCAAATTCTCGGTCGACGGCAAGGCGGACGGCCTGATGGTGGTCTACCTCTACAATTCGCAGATGAAACTGGTGGCGCACGTGGCTGTGGACAACGGCGACAAGGTGACGCTTGAAGGCTCGATTGCCGACAACTACAACATCGCCATCGAGGGCACCGACATCAACAAAGAGTGGAACGCGTTTGTGCGCGCCCACGCCGCCGACTTCAAGGCATCGCGCAACAGCGCTACCGACAAGGCTATTGCCGACTACATTGCCAAGAACCCGAAGAATGTGGTGAGCACCCTGCTGCTCACCTGCGACTATTCCGACCTGTCGGGCACCGCGGCGCAGCAGTTGCTCAAGAAAATCGACAAGTCGGCGAAGCCCGAGAGGCTGATGTCGCTCTATTCGCAGTTTTTCAACGGTGGCGACCTTGCCGCAAAAAAGATAAATGCGCTGAAACTGCGCAACGACCAGGACTCGATAGTGCTGGTGCGCACCTACGACCATTCGGCGTCGGTAATCTACTTCTGGCGCGGCGACGACAACAACCGTCGCGGCGATGTGAGTGCGCTGAAGGAACTGCACAAGAAAGGCCAGCGCCTGCAGGTGCTCGACGTGTGTCTGGACACCGACACCCTCAGTTGGCGCCGCACCGTGACCGCCGACTCCACCAAGTGGCAGCACTACAGGGCCATCGGCGGACCAGTGGACAAGACCATCGTTGACCTCAACGTCAAGGGGTCGCCGTTCTTTATCGTGGCGGACTCTACCGGCACACAAATCTACCGCGGCGCGCAGATCGACGGCGTGCGCAAGGCCATTGACAAGAAACACCTGAAATAACGCCATGTTTACGAAGACCAACGGAGCAGCAGTGCAGGGCATCGACGCCCTGACGGTGAAGATAGAAGTGTCGGTGGAGCAGGGATTCAGTTTCTGCATTGTCGGACTCCCCGACACCGCCGTGAAGGAGAGTTACCAGCGCATGCTTTCCGCCGTGAAGATGTGCGGCATCGAGTTTCCGCGCGGCAAGGTGGTGGTCAACATGTCGCCCGCCGACGTGAAGAAGGAGGGCGCTGCCTACGACCTTCCAATTGCCATCGCCGTACTTGCCGCCGACGGTAAGGTTACTGCCGACCGCCTGCCTCGCTTCATGCTCATGGGCGAACTGAGCCTCGACGGCTCGCTGCAGCCCATCAAGGGTGTGCTGCCGATGGCTATAAAGGCGCGCGAAGAGGGTCTGGAGGGCATCATCGTGCCCAAGGCCAACGTGATGGAGGCTGCCGTGGTCAACCGTCTGGATGTTTATGGCGCAGAGAATATCCTCGAGGTGATAGGCTTCTTCAACCACACCTACGACCTTCAGCCCACGGTGGTCGACACGCGCGAGATGTTTCGCAGTCAGGTGGATCATTTCGATTTCGACTTCTCGGAGGTCAAGGGTCAGGAGAGCGTGAAGCGCGCCTTTGAGGTAGCGTGCGCCGGCGGCCACAACATTCTGCTCATCGGCTCGCCCGGCTCGGGAAAGTCGATGATGGCTAAGCGCCTGCCGTCCATCCTGCCGCCGCTCACGCTGCAGGAAGCGCTCGAAACCACCAAGATACACTCCGTAGCGGGCAAACTCAAGCAGGGGTCGATGCTGATGACCCAGCGGCCGTTCCGCTCGCCCCACCACACCATCTCTCCGGTGGCGCTTGTGGGCGGCGGCTCTTATCCCTCGCCGGGCGAAATCAGTCTTGCCCACAATGGTATCCTCTTCCTCGACGAGTTCCCAGAGTTCAGCCGTCAGGTGCTTGAGGTGATGCGCCAGCCGCTCGAGGACCGGCATATCACCATCGCCCGCGCAAAATACACCGTCGACTATCCCGCCGGCATCATGCTCGTGGCGTCGATGAACCCCTGCCCGTGCGGCTACTACAACCATCCAACCAAGAAGTGCATCTGTCCGCCGGGAGCGGTGCAGCACTATCTCAACCGCATCTCCGGGCCGCTGCTCGACCGCATCGACCTGCAGGTGGAGGTAGCCCCCGTGGCGTTTGACGACATCTCTTCGACGGCGCCCGCCGAGAGCAGTGCCACCATCCGCGAACGCGTAATCCGCGCCCGCGACATCCAGACGCGCCGCTACGAGGGCATCAGCGGCGTGCACTGCAACGCGCAGATGAACACCCGCCTGCTGCACGAATATGCCCAGCCCGATGCCGAAGGGCTGGAGCGGCTCAAGAACGCCATGACACGCCTCAACATGTCGGCACGCGCCTACGACCGCATCCTCCGCGTGGCGCGCACCATCGCCGACCTCGAAGGCAGCGAACGAGTGCTCACCCATCACATCCAGGAAGCCATCGGCTACCGCAACCTCGACCGCGAAAACTGGGCCAACAGCGGCTTCTAATCCCCGCCCCAAGCGGGGAACTTAGCCTTGCTTTTCGCCTTGTTCCAACAGCCATTCTATGGCGGAAACGATGCGGATAGATTTTCCGCTGACCTCGATGTTGCGTGTGGTTGTGAATGCAATGAGGGTAAGCCTGTTGCAGTGCAACGAAGATGAAGCGCTGAGAAGCGCCGCCGTTTCCCGCTTGAAGGTTTTTTCGTTGTCAATGTCGTAGGCCACTTGTATGAGTTCCTTTGCCACGTCTTGATTACAAACAACGAAATCCACCTCTTTCGAACGGGAAGACTCCTTGTAATAGTAGATGTCCATAAAATTGTTGGCACATCGGCGCAGGAGTTCTATGTAAACGACATTCTCCAGTCGCCACCCTACATTTTCTGCAGCAAAGGCATTGTCGCGGTTGTTCTGGAGTCCTGGATCCACGATATAGGCCTTTGAATTTCTTATTCTGTCCTTGCTCTTGAAAGAGTGCTTGGTCAGAAGTTGAATAAGGAAAGCCTGACGCAGATAGTCTACGTATTTTCTTGCAGTCATGTCGGTCAAACCCAACAATTCAGCCAACTTGTCGTATTTCACCTCTTGGCATACATTGTTGATGAGATGATTGGCAATCTTGCGTAGAGCATCGGCATTGCGGATGTTGAAACGTGTCTTTATGTCCTTGCTGACAATCGCTTCAATCAGGCTTTGCACATAGCCGCGCTTGTTGTGGATGGCTTGCATTTCAGGAAATCCGCCTACGGTTATGTAATCCATAAAGGCACGCTTCCTTTCGGCATCGGCCTTGGTGGTGATGCCCGTGGTGTCTACCTTGTGGTATGTGCAGTATTCGCGGAACGAAAACGGGAACAGGTGAATTTCGTTGTAGCGTCCGGTAAGATGCGTTGCAAGTTCTCCGCTCAGCAATTTGGCATTGCTTCCTGTCACCACAATGTGCATGTTTGTGCGGAGAAGCCGGTTGACAAACAGATGCCAGCCGTCTACGTTTTGAATCTCATCGAGAAAGATGTAGTGGATGTCGGAACCATAGATTTGATAAATGCACGAGAGGACGGTATTCAGGTCTTCTGTGCGCAGATTTGCCAGACGGTCATCGTCAAAGTTGACATATCCATACTTTACGCCCCGCTGCGACAGTACTTTGTGGCAAAGTGTGGATTTGCCGCTGCGCCTCACGCCGATGACAACCTGTGCAAGTGGACTGTCGAACTCAAAAAGGGTTTCTTCGTATCTGTCCACCCATATCTGCTTCGCATCGTTTTGTGTGTAGTCTTTCTGCTCTTCCAGAACCTGCAATATGACTTTTTCCTCTACCATTTTTCAATCTTTTTTAGTGCCATTTTTTATGCTGATATGCAAAAATACAACAATTCGCTGAAAAACAATAGTCTACACTATGCAAACTTTGCTAAAATGCAATTTTTGGGTCTCTAAACTTTGCTAAAATGCAGTTTTTATGGCTTCAAACTTTGCTAAAATGCAGTTTTTGTGGCTTCAAACTTTGTTAAAATGCAGTTTTTCGGGGCGCTCGGGAGGGCAACTTGCGCAAAAATATTATCTTTGCGATAACGAAAAGTTGGAAAAGTGGCAAAAATGAGGTAAAAACTGGTTGGAAAAGTTCCATTTTTGCACCCAAAACAGGTTGGAAAAGTTCCAAAAACGAAAAAAAAGCAATGTTGTAGTTATGCTTAATAGGAAGATATACAGTGAATTGGAGGCATTCTTCAAGACGGAGAAGAAGGCTCTCCTTGTTACGGGGGCACGCCAGGTGGGAAAAACGTTTGCCATCAGGACTGTCGGTGGCAAATGTTTCAAGAATTTTGTAGAGATAAATTTTCTCGACGACCCCAAGTATAAGGCGGCTTTCGCCACTCCGACAAGCGCCAAAGACACACTGTTGCGCCTTTCCGCTTTGACCGAGAAGACTCTGGTTCCTGGAGAAACACTGGTTTTCCTGGATGAGGTCCAGGAATGTCCGGAGATGGTCACGGCAATCAAATTTCTTGTGGACGAGGGCAGTTACCGTTATGTGATGAGCGGCTCTTTGCTCGGGGTGGAACTGAAGGACATAAGGAGTGTGCCGGTAGGCTATCTGAGCGAGAAGGAGATGTTTCCTTTGGATTTCGAAGAGTTTGCGCAGGCCGTGGGCATGAGCGACGATGTGCTGACTCATGTCAGGACTTGCTACGACAGCCAGCAGCCGGTCGATGAGGTCGTTCACAACAAACTGACCGACCTTGTACGCCTTTATCTGCTGGTAGGTGGTATGCCGGAGGCAGTGCAGAGATATACCGACACAAACAACCTGAAAATGGTGCGCGACATCCAACTCGACATCATGCGGCTGTATGCCAAGGATATTTCCAAGTATGACCCACGGAACAAGTTGTATATCAAAGACATTTTTGACTTGATTCCTTCGGAACTGAATGCCAAGAACAAGCGCTTCATCCTGAAGGCTCTAAATGAAAAGGCCAAGTTTGAACGCTACAGCAACTCCTTCCTTTGGCTGGCTGACGCTGGTGTTGCCCTGCCAACCTACAATGTTGAGGAGCCCAGGCTGCCGTTGAAACTTGGCGAACAGCGCAATCTCTTCAAACTGTTTCTCTGCGATGTGGGTTTGTTGGCAAGCCAGTATGCCGCCAACATTGCCGTCGATTTGCTCAATGGCGACGTGGAAATCAACTATGGTGCCGTCTACGAGAACTTTGCGGCACAGGAACTCCGTGCGCATGGCTACAATCTCTACTATTTCAACAACAAGAAGCAGGGTGAACTCGACTTCGTTGTGGAGGACAAAGGCTCCGTCTTGCCCATTGAAATCAAGTCGGGAAAGGACTACAAACGCCACAATGCCCTTTCCAACGTGATGCAGAATGAGGAGTATGGCATTGGCAGAGCCATCGTGTTTTCAAACGGCAATCTGGAGCGTAACGGAAAAATCCTTTACTTGCCGATTTATATGCTGATGTACCTGCGGCCGGAAACAATGGCCAACCCAATTTTCAGGTTCTCTCCAATGTGAGCCAAGGCTCTGTAAGGTTTTGACGCAAAAAAAAGGGTCTGACCCGGAGGGGCAGACCCTTTTTCGATATGTTGGCTTAAATTACTTTACGATAACTTTCACTACCTTGCCTGCTGCGCGGACAATGTAGAAGCCCTTTGCGAGGCTGATTGTTGCCTGGCCGTTGACTGCCTGGCTTGCTACAACCTGACCTGCTGCGTTGACAACGAGCACGTTGCCGTTGGCGTTAACTTCGATTGCGCCTTCGAGGGCACGTACAGTTGTGTCGGCTGCGAGAGTGTTCACGCTGCCACCTGCTTCCATAAATTTGATTGGAGTAACCTGTACGGCTGTCTTGAAGATTGAAACAGCGCAAAGGAGGTCGTAGGCTGTGCCTGATGTAGCGCTTTCAACGCCCCACTTGCTCTGGTAGTAAACTGTTACTGAGCCAGTAGCGTCGCTCATTGTCTTGCCAGAGTCGCTTTCAGTGTAGGTTGCCTCTGGGATGATGATGATCTTGTTGATGTCGGCGTCAGTGATTTGGCCTGCACTCATGCGGATTGGAGTGTAGCCTACGTTTTCAGTCGATGCTGCAAACGATTCAGCAACCGGATACTGCATCTCGTAGAGACCGTTGTAGTTTGTATACTCACCCTGGATACCTGCTGGGATAACGTCGCCAACGTTGTAGGCTGGAACGTCCTTGCCGAAGATATACATGAAGTCGCCGTTAGCGTCCTTTACGAATGTGCTGCCGTAGCC
>CAVAOU010000050.1:0-9414 GCA_963590085.1 Senegalimassilia sp.
ACAACTTTTGCCCACTCGGCGTTGGCCAGTAAGCACCTTGATAATGTTTTTGTTGACAAACGGAGCAATGCGCTCGGTGTAGTTCGGACGGTTGACAAGTTGTATCATTAGGCTCTTTTATTAAGTATAACTAAAACTTTACGCAAAAATACTTATTTTATTAATCATTCCAAATAAAAATGGCTAAAACGTACGTTTTGTTAAGTATACCAAATA
This sequence comes from Senegalimassilia sp., assembly GCA_963590085.1. GTDB lineage: Bacteria > Bacteroidota > Bacteroidia > Bacteroidales > Muribaculaceae > Limisoma. Next base: position 217 of record CAVAOU010000050.1, read on the forward strand.
AAACGGGTGAAATGTGGCGGTTTATTAAGTATACCAAATAAAACGAGCAAAACAGAGTGATTTGTTAATTACGATTAATAAAACCGTGCTCCAATCAGCGCAGAAGCAAGCCCGCCTCTACACTTTTTAGTTCGACTTTTTGTGAAAATCCACACTTTTTAGTTCGACTTTTTGTAAAACTACACACTTTTTAGTTCGACTTTTTGTAATGTTTTTGCTCAATGCTTTGGTTTCCTGGGAATTAGTGTGCTCTGAAGCGAAAGCCGTATTGCTAACCACGGGGTTCAGCCCGTGGTCGGGAGAATTTGGCTTTCTCAGGCATCGAGATTTTAGATTATCCGCTTTACTCGATTCTGGCGGTGTTGGGTCGCTAATCGTCGAATTCGTCTTTGATCGAATAGAAGTCTTTAAGGAGGCTGACGCCGAGCGATTCGTCGTCGATGGTCTTTATGTACGGGCTTGGAAGGGTATTGAACGCAACCTTCGTCACTCCCGCGCTCAGTTTATTAATGTCTTCTTCAGAGATTGGAAATGCTACATAGAATCTGTTGGATGAAGAAGTTATTATGGTTCCCGTTCCTTTTAAAATATGGCCTACGCTGCGTTGTCTTATTTTTTCGTTGTTCGTTCCGTCAAGTTTAATGACCTGCCCGTCGGCCAACTTTAACTTGAGTATGGGTTGGTCATTGAGGCACTTGTCCTCGTCGCCAAAACTGAGAACCATATAGTAAGCATCGTCAAATCGGTAGGCACACACGCTCACCTGGTACCCAATTCTGTAAAGTTTCGGAGCGGAGAAAGCCGATACGGCTGTGAGCAGGCAGATGAGTGCTATCAGTAGTTTTTTCATGACGTTATGATGTTTTGATTTCTGCAAATATATTGATTTTTGTCGGACTGCGAAACGTTGGCGCACAAAAAAGGCTACACCGTTGAGGTGTAGCCTTTCATTGGGTCTATACTTTAGAATTAGGTGTCTTAGTATACGTCAAGTTTAGGAAGGGCAACGAGTTTGTTGTCGTTCTTCTTGATGAAGTCCAGAATATCCTGGCGTACGGGAGAGTCCTGGATGTCCTCCTGGATGCGATTCACGGCGTTGAACAGCGAGATGTTGCACTGGTAGATGTGGCGGTAAGCCTTTGCGATATCGTCGATGTTCTCTTCGGTGAAGTTGTTCTTGTAGCGCATGATGGTGGCGTTCACGCCGTAGTACACTGCAGGGTTGTGGGCGAGGATTACGAACGGAGGCACATTGCCCGACACGCGGCATCCACCCTTGATGAATGCCCACTTGCCGATGTGGCTCTTCTCAAACACCTTCACGCCAGTAGAAAGGATTGTGCAACAGTCGATTTCCACGTCGCCGGAGATGTCAACACTGTTGCCGATTACGCAGTGGTCGCCCACCACGGAGTCGTGGCCGATGTGCGACTCAGCCAGCACAAACGCGTCGGAGCCGATCTTTGTGCTGCCGCCTTCGTGGATGCTTCGGTTGATGATTGCCATCTCGCGAATCACCGTGTTGTCGCCGATTTCGGTAAACGACTTTTCGCCTTTCCAGCGGAAGTCCTGCGGTGCAGCGCTTACGATTGCACCGTTGTAGACCTTCACATTCTTGCCCAGGCGTGCGCCTGCCATGATGCTCGCGTGGGGCATCACTACACTGCCGTCGCCGATTTCGACATGCTTGTCGACGAATGCGAAAGGATAAATTGTTACGTCGTTGCCCAATTTTGCTTCTGGGTCGACGAATGCCAATGGACTGATCATAGTTTTTTCATTTTACGGTATTAATATTTTAGCGTCCGCCGCCGAGAGCCTGGTAGAGGCTGATGGCTGCCTGACGCACTTGAAGTTCACATTGCAATTGCGACATCTGCGCGCTGAGCAACGACTGCTGTGCGGTGAGCACTTCCAGATAGGTGGCGGTGCTGTACTTCATCAAGTCGTTGTTGTATTCCACAGCCTTCGACAGTTGGGCAACCTGCTCCTGGAGCATCTCGCTGCGCACTTTGTTCTTGTTGTAACTTACGAGCGCGTCCGAAACCTCGGCACCGGCTGAAAGCACAGTGTATTCGAAGTTGTTGAGCGCCTGTTGCTGTTGCGCCTTCGCTGCCTTGAGGGTAGAGATGTTGCGGCCGCGGTTGAACAATGGTGCGGTGAGTTGGCCTGCGAGTTGGTAGAACCACTGGCCTGGGTTGGAGATTACAGAGCCGAGGAGGTTGGTGAAACCGCCGGTCGCTGAAATCGTGAGGCTTGGGTAGAAGTTTGCGCGAGCCTGGTTGGTAGCGTAGTAGGCCATGGCAAATGCCTGCTCTGACGCTTGCACGTCGGGACGGGCTGCGAGGTAGACCATAGGCACACCTTGCTGCATGTACTCAGGGAAATTAGGCTCGTACGACGAGTCAACAACCCATGTCTGTGCCGGACGGTTGAGCAACAGCGACAGCGAGTTGTTGGCGCTGTGGAGCGACTCTTCTACTTGTGGTATGGTGGCGAGAAGGCTTGCGTAGTTAGCCTTGCTTTGCACCACTGCCACTTCGTTGTAGCGGCCAGCCTCTTTCAAGTCCTGCATAGTCTTGATGCTCTCTTGCCAGATGGCCGATGTCTCGTTGAGAATCTGCAACTCGCGCTGGAGCATTGCGATGGTGTAGTAGCAGTTTGCCACGCCGCTGATAATCTGCGCACGTGCAGCCTGCTGATAAGCCTCGCTCTGGAGCACCTGCGCCTGAGCGCTGCGCTTGGTGTTGAGGAGTTTGCCGAAGATGTCGATTTCCCAACTTGCCGTGGCCGGAATGGTGTACGACCAAGTGTCCTTCGTAATCTTCGAGCCGCCGTAGCTTGCCGTGCCGCCGTTAGGGGCGAGCGTTACGCTCGGCAGATAACTCAATTTGGCGCCTTGCAGTTGTGCGTTGGCAATTTCAACGTTGAGGCGAGCATTCTCCAGGTTGACGTTGTTTTCGAGGGCAATCTGGATGAGCGCCTGCAGTTGCGGGTCGGTAAACACCTGTTCCCATTTGAGGTTGCCGAGGGCAGTGGAGTCGATGGCCTCCTTCTGTGCTGCAGCCACCTCGCCCGCGATGCCTTCCTCCGGCATCTCGAATTTCTTGTAGATGTGGCAGCTTGCCGTCGTAGTGGCGATTGCCACTACGAGAGCTGCGCTAAGTATTTTGCTTTTGTTCATTGATTACAATTTTTTACTTGCGTGAATATTGCTCAATCTGGTCGTCGATTTCGGCGTTGTCAGTGTCTTTCCACTTGATTGGCTGAATCTTCTCCTGGATCTTTTGGCATGCCACAAACAATGCCGGCACGATGAGCACCTGGAGAATCATACCGATCAACATACCGCCTACGGCGCCCGTACCGAGTGCGCGGTTACCGTTGGCGCCTACACCGTTGGCAAGCATCAATGGCAACAGACCGATTACCATTGCGAAGCCGGTCATCAAGATTGGGCGCAGACGGGCTGCGGCACCTGCGATGGCGGCGCCGGTGATGCTCATGCCGGTCTTGCGGCGGTCGAGGGCGAACTCAACGATAAGGATGGCGTTCTTAGCCAACAGACCGATAAGCATGATCAACGCAATCTGCAAGTAGATGTTGTTGTTCACTCCGAAAATCTTCGCAAATATGAACGAACCCATCAAACCGAGCGGAATCGAAAGGATTACCGACAGCGGCAGGATGTAACTTTCGTACTGTGCCGAAAGCAACAGGTAGACGAAGAGCAAGCAGAGGCCGAACACAACGGCTGTCGACGATGCCGACGAGTTTTGCTCCTCACGGGTCATACCCGAGAACTCATAGCCGTAGCCCACTGGAAGGGTTTGTGCGGCAACCTCGCGGATGGCCTGGATGGCGTCGCCGTTACTGTAGCCCACGTTAGGCGTACCGCTGACGGAGATTGACGTGAACAGGTTGAAACGCGAGATGATGTCTGGACCGTAGACGCGCTCGAGGGTGATGAAGTTGGTGATAGGCGCCATTTCGTTGCCCACACGCACCTTGATGTTGTTGAGCGTCTCTGGCGATACACGCGACTCTGGGTCGGCCTGCATCATCACACGGTAGAGTTTACCGAAACGGTTGAAGTTCGAAACATACATACCGCCGTAGTAGCCTTGCAGGGTGGTGAGCACTGTGCTTGGGCTGATGCCCGCCTGCTTGGTCTTAGCCACGTCGACGTTGACCATATACTGCGGGAACGTTGGGTTGAACGTTGAGTATGCCTGCTGGATTTCAGGACGTTGGTTGAGCGCCGCGATAAACTGCTGGTAAACCTGGTAGAACTTGTCGATTTCGCCACCGGTCTTATCCTGCAACTGGAGTTCGAAACCGCTGGTCACGGAGTAACCGGAAATCATAGGCGGCTGGAACATGAGCACCGTACCGCTCTTGATGGTCTGGCCTACAGCGCCGTAGAGTTGGCCGAGCACGCTTGTTGCGTCCTGGCCTTTGCCACGCTCGCTCCAGTTCTTGAGTTTCACGATAAATGTACCGTAGGTGTTGCCCTGGCCTGCAAGGAAGCTGTAGCCGAGGATTTCCGTACGGGTGTCGATGGCTGGGTTGGCGGCAAGCACCTTGTCCACATCGGCAAGTGTTGCCTCAGTTTTTTCGAGCGATGTTGCCGGCGGCATGTTGACCATGACGAAGAGCACACCGGTATCCTCGTTAGGCACGAGGGCTGTTGATGTGGTCATCATCATCCATGAAAGGGCTACGATGCTCGCAGCCACAATGCCGAAGGCTGTAATCTTATGGTTGATGAAGAAGCCTGTCCACTTCTTGTAGCGGGTGAGCAGACGCTCGAAGTTCTTGTTGAATCCTTCGTGGAAGGCCTTCACGATGCCGAGTTTCTTGCTTTCTCCTTCAGCGGTGTGAGGCTTAAGGAACACGGCGCAGAGGGCTGGTGAAAGGGTCAATGCGTTCAATGCCGACAGACCGATGGCGATGGCCATGGTCAAACCGAACTGGCGGTAGAACACGCCGGATGTGCCCGACATGAACGACACCGGGATGAACACAAGCATCATGACGAGTGTGATGGAGATGATGGCGCTGCCGATTTCACGCATGGCATCGATGGCCGCTGTACGCGCCGAGGTGTAGCCCTCGTCGAGTTTGGCGTGGACAGCCTCCACCACCACTATGGCGTCGTCGACCACAATCGCAATCGCAAGCACGAGTGCGGAGAGGGTAAGCAAGTTGATGGAGAATCCGATGAGGTAAAGTCCGAAGAACGTACCGATCAACGCCACAGGGATGGCGATTGCCGGGATGATGGTTGAACGGAGGTCCTGAAGGAACACGTAAACCACAAGGAACACGAGGATGAACGCCTCAATCAAGGTCTTGATAACCTCTTCGATTGACGCATAGAGGAACTCGTTGGTGTTCATTGACACGTTGAACTTCAATCCGTTTGGAAGGTCCTTCTCGGCTTCCTTGATCTTTTCCTGTACGCTGTTGATAACCTCCGTTGCGTTGGAGCCTGCGGTCTGGAAGATCATTGCCGATGCCGACTGGTGGCCGTTGGTCTTACCCTTGAATCCGTAACTTACGCGGCCAAGTTCCATTGAAGCCACATCCTTGAGATAGAGCACGTTGCCGTTTTTGTCGGCGCGGATGATGATCTTGTCAAACTCCTCAGGAGTGATCAGACGGCCTTTGTAGCGCATCACGTACTGGAACGCCTGGTCGCCCTGCTCGCCAAACTGACCCGGAGCGGCCTCGATGTTCTGCTCGGAGAGCGCTGCCGAGACGTCTGACGGCATGAGGTTGTGCTGTGCCATTGCGTCAGGCTTGAGCCATATACGCATTGAGTAGTCGGCACCCATCACCATGGCGTCACCCACACCGTTCACACGTTGGATAGGAGGGATGACGTTGATCTTCATGTAGTTCTCGATAAACGCCTGGTCAAACTTGTCTTCCGGGGCGTAGAGTGAGAACACGAGAAGCATTGACGTCTGACGCTTCTGGGTGATGACACCCACCCTGGTTACTTCGGATGGCAACTGGCTCTGCGCCTTTGCCACACGGTTCTGCACGTCGACGGCAGCCATGTCAGGGTCAAAGCCCTGCTCGAAGTATACGTTGATGGTCGCACTACCAGAGTTGGTGGCGGTCGACTGGATATAGGTCATACCCTCGGCACCGTTGATTTGCTCCTCGATAGGGGCGATGACGGAGTTGAGCACCGTCTTTGCATCGGCACCGGTGTAGGTGGTCGACACCTGGATTGTTGGCGGTGCAATGTCAGGGTATTGCGTAATTGGCAACCACAACATTCCGATGAAACCCAAGATCACAATGAAGATGGATATCACGGTCGAGAGCACCGGCCGGTTGATAAATGTATCTAGTTTCATTATTCTATTGTTCTTTTATTCCTTGTCGTTTCTGGTTACTTCTGCTGTGCAGCCGCTTGGCTGAGGTCCTTGCCTGTCATGTCGACCGGGGTGATCTGCACGCCGTCGCGGATGCTTACGCCCACGCCTTGTACCACTACATGGTCGCCTTCGTTAAGACCGCCGGTAACAACGTAGTTCTGACCGTCGTTGTTGGCGAGCACCTCGATTGGGCGCGCTGTAACCTTGCCCGACTTGTCGACTACGTAGGCAAACTTCTTGTCCTGCATCTCTGATGTCGCTGTCTGCGGGATGATAATCACGTTGTCGTAGTGCGCCGGGATTACGATTGAGCCGGTAGAACCGCTGCGGAGCATGCCGTTCTGGTTCTTGAACACTACGCGTACGGATGCCGAACCGGTTGTGTTGTCGAGCAAACCTGTCATTGTGGAGAACTTGCCTGTCTCAGCATAGTAACTGCCGTCGGAGAGTTTCAACTTTGCTGCTGGGAGCGCTGCAAGGGCTTTGGCGAGCGATGTTGCGCCGTTGTTGGTCATTTCGAGCACTTGCTTCTCGTTGAACGAGATGTAGGCGTAAACTTCCGAGATGTCGGAAATTGTGGTGAGCGCCTGCTGCGACGATGGGCTTGCGAGCGAGCCTTCACGGTTAGGAATTGAGCCTACATAGCCTGCCGACGGAGCCTTGACTACGGTGTACGACAAACTCTTCTGCGCGTTGACCAACGCTGCCTTTGCCTGTGCAAGCGATGCTTTGGCTGAAGCGAGGTCGTTTTGAGCCAACTGGTTCTCGTACTCGCTGATCACGTTCTTTTCGTAGAGTTTCTTCTTGTTGTTGGCGGTAATCTGTGCGCTGTTAACGCTTTCCTGTGCTGCGGCAACGGCTGCCTTTGCCTGGTTTACTGCTGCTTCATACTGCACTTGGTCGATCACAAACAATGTCTGTCCAGCAGAAACCTGCTGACCTTCGTCGACACATACCTGAGTGATGAAACCCGAAACCTGTGGGCGGATTTCAACGTCCTTCTTACCTTTAATAGTAGCAGGATAAACACTTTCGAGGTCGGTGCTTGTCTTTGACACTGTGATGAAACCAATCTGAGGCGCAGCCTGTTGCTGAGCCTGTCCCTGGTCCTTCTTTCCGCACGATGTCATGCAGACACCCAAAACCAAACCTAACAATGCGGTGCGCTTTGTTAGTCCAATAACTGTTTTAATTTTCATACCTATAGATTGAATTTTTCTATTTTACAACTGTTTATATAATCGTTTGTGCTTTTCACGGTGCAAAAGTACCAACTAAAAAAGCGAAAATATATGATATTTGTCATAAATTTAAAAGTAGAGGGCACAAAATATGTTAAACAACATAATTTATAGGCAAATAGTGGTCTGATTGTACATATTTCTGTCCTCTGTTGCGCACGGAAGGCGAATATATGCTAATTTTGGAGCATATTCGACATCAAGGAATAATGAAGGAAACGATATTGGACGACGATGATTTCGGCGAAATCATAATCCGCGAAAACTTGAGGGCGCGCAACATCACCATGCGCCCGAAGAGCGACGGGCTCCATGTGACGGTGCCTCCGTTTGCCAAACTCTCGACGGTGCTCGACGCCATCAACCTCCATCGCGCGAAAATGGCGGAAACCTACCGTAAGTTGCAGCCGAAACTCATCGACACGAATTTCACGATCGATGCACCATTTTTCAGGCTGAAGGTGACCACTTGGGACAATCCCCGCATGATGTGCCTGAAGATAGATGGCTGGTTTGTGCTTAATTGCCCGAACGACATCGACTTCGCTGCATCGGAGACGCAGGCGATGTTGCGGCGTGTGGTGGAGATGTTGATGAAGAAATCGGCTAAAGCGAAGTTGTCTCCTCTGCTTGCAGACCTTTCCGTTAGGGAAAGCATCCCATACAAGAAACTCACCATCACGGGGGCGCGCACGCGCTGGGGCAGTTGCTCGGCGGCAGGCAGCATCAGCCTGTCGTGCTACCTGGTGCTGCTTCCAACCGACTTGGTGGAATATGTGTTGCTCCACGAACTCACCCACATCCGCGAGATGAACCATGGCGAGAAGTTCTGGGCGCTGCTCAACAAGATGACCGACGGCAAGGCGCTCCAACTCCGCCAACGGCTGAACGACTACAAGTTGCCGCTGTAAATCAGCGCGGTAGAAGGCTGTTGAAGAAGAAAATTCGCGAAACCGAATAAAAAAGTTGCCAAAAATTTGCGGGAATGAAAAAATGGCATTACCTTTGCACTCGCAATCAGGAAACTGATGGCAATATCGGAGATTCGCTAGCTCAGCTGGTAGAGCACATCCCTTTTAAGGATGGGGTCCTGGGTTCGAGCCCCAGGCGGATCACCCAAAAGCCGCAAACCGCAAGGTTCGCGGCTTTTTTCATACCCGCCCGTAGCACCCCGCCTGCGGAAAAGCATAAATATTAATGCTTTACATAATTATCCCGGATTCTGCGATAAATAGATGTGAAACTATTATCTTTGCAATGAAACCAAATTCAATTTGTCAAAATCTCTAAGTGAACAGCAAATGAAAAACGAGCAACATAATAGGGCACTATTTGTTTCTTTCTGCATAGAACAATATGCAAAGGCAAAGAAATTGCCCACCGATGATGTGGCGAGTCTGTTTGAGCAATATGGCATAACGGAGCATTTCTGCGAATTTTATGACGTGTTGCACACGCAGGGTAATCAGTGGCTGATAGAAGAAATAGACAAAATGATAAACGACAGAAAGAAATGAGTAAGGTATATCATGGCAGCGTTGAAGAAGTGAAGTGCCCAGAGA
>CAVAOU010000051.1:0-8997 GCA_963590085.1 Senegalimassilia sp.
CCTGCATGGCGATTGAGTCGGCAGCAGCGATTGCAACCTCATCCTCGGTTTGAAATTCCGGCGGTATCTCCTGCGCGAAGAGTTTGCAGACACTCAACGCCGACAAAAGCCCCAGAAGCAAAAAGCGCTTGAACAAATGCATACAATTATTCGGGCAAAGAGTTTTTAATCACCTCGTAACTCTTTTGGCGCAAATCCTCGGTCAAGACGTTTAAATCAACACCTTTATTGTCGAAATAAATCGGTTTGTGGATTGTCAACGTAATCTTGCCAGGGGTGATATCAAAGGTACTCTTGGGCATCACGTCGTAAGAGCCCTCGATTGTGAGCGGCACAATCGGGAGTCCGAACTCCGAAGCCAGCGAGAATGCGCCACGCTTGAATTTATGGAGTTTACCGTCGGGAGTGCGCGAGCCCTCGGGGAACACCACCAGCGACATGCCCTCTCTCAGAATCCGCTTGGCACTTTTCATTGTTTCCTGGATGGCTGAAGCCGACGAACGGTCGACCATGATATGTTTGGATATACGGCAAGCCGTACCCACAAACGGAATCTTCTCAAGGCTTTTCTTCATCATCCATTTGAAATTGTGGTTGAGATAGCCGTAAACGAGGAAAATGTCGTAGGCGCCCTGATGGTTGGCGACAAACACATAGGATGTGTTCTTGTCGATGTTTTCCCGACCTTTCACCTCAATCTTGACAAACAAGAGTATGCACCACATCTTCGACCAGAAGTGGGCGGGATAGTATCCGCCACGACGGCTCATGCCGAGGAGGCTGAACAGGATTGTCAACAAAGCGGTTATGATTGTCAACGCCAACAAAATCGGAGTGGCAATGCACCATTGATATATGCCAAACAATATTTTCATCTTTTCTAATATTTCAGGACACGCCTATTTTATACAAAATTACTACATCATCGCCAATAAAAAGCAATAAATCGATAAAAAGTGCAAGGCGATGCCGATAATGGCACCGCCTTGCACGCAGTCACTATAAACTTTCTTTATTTTGCCTTAGCCTCAACATCCGGCGCGATGAGTTTGTAGCCCTTGCCGTGGATGTTGATGATTTCGATTGAAGGATCGTCCTTCAGGTGCTTGCGCAGTTTGGTGATATACACGTCCATGCTGCGGGCGTTGAAGTAGTTGTCGTCGATCCAGATGGTCTTCAAAGCGAAGTTTCTTTCGAGGATTTCGTTCACGTGAGCGCAGAGCAGGCTCAGGAGTTCCGACTCCTTGGTTGTCAACTTAGTGATCTTGTCCTCAATCATCAGCACTTGCTTCTGGGTGTCGAAGGTAAACTTGCCAATCTTGTACATGGTGATTTCCTTACCCTTCTTGCCCTTCACGCGGCGGAGAATAGCTTCAATTCTGAACACGAGTTCCTCCATGCTGAACGGTTTGGTGATGTAGTCGTCGGCACCAATCTTGAAGCCTTCAAGGATATCCTCCTTAAGCGATTTAGCCGTAAGGAAGATGATAGGTACCTCACTGTTGACAGTGCGCACCTCTTGCGCCAAAGTGAATCCGTCCTTTTTAGGCATCATCACGTCGAACACACACAAATCATACTTACCCTTCAAGAAAGCCTTGTAGCCAGCCTCTCCGTCGGGAAACAAGTCGGCATTGTAGCCCTTAGCCTGCAGGTACTCTCTCAGCAGCATTCCGAGATTTTCGTCGTCCTCGCACAATAATATACGCAATCTTTCTTCCATAATACTAATCGTTTATTAATGGTAATGTAATTATAAATTTCGAACCTTTATTAATTTCGCTCTCGACGCGGATTTCGCCCTTGAGTTCGGTCACCATCTTGTGCACGTATGCCAAGCCGAGGCCGAAGCCCTTCACGTCGTGGCGGTTGCCCGTCGATACGCGATAGAATTTTTCAAACACCTTTTTCAGGTCTTCTTTCTTGATGCCCACACCGTTGTCGGCAACAGTGATTTCCACTTTGTTGTTGGCAATGCAGCGGGTGCTAACCATCAGTTCCAGCGGAGTGTCGTCGCGGCGGTACTTCACCGCGTTGTCCAGCAGGTTGAAAATCACGTTGGTGAAGTGCATCTCGTCCACCTTCACGTCGGCGATTTCAGCATCGAGGCGGGCGTCGATATGGCCGCCATATTTCTCCACCTTCAACTTGAAGGTGCTGACAATGTTCTGAATCAGCTGGTTGGCATTGACCTCCTGCAACTTCAACGTAGCCTTTTGCCTGTCGAACATCGACATCTGCAGCACCTTCTCCACCTGGAAGCGCAGGCGCTTGGTCTCGTCGTTGATAACGGTTGATATGTGCTGAAGCATCGTGCCGCTCTTGCGCACGGAGTCGTCGTTGAGCATCTGCGCCGCAAGCGATATGGTGGATATCGGCGTCTTGAACTCGTGGGTCATGTTGTTGATGAAGTCGTTTTTCATCTCCGACAGTTTTTTCTGGCGGAAGGCTATGACAATCGTGAACAGGAACACCACAAGCAGCACGAATGTGAAGCCGAACGACGGAATCATGAACTTGATCGACGAGAAGATATACTTGTCGCGCTCGGGGAAATAGACATTCAGATAGCAACGGCGCGATTCGGGGTCGTTGGGGAAGAGCGTCTGCGTGAACACGTCGTCCTTCTCGGCATTCTCGTCGTAGCCGTAGGTCTTGTAGAGAATCTTGCCGTTGCGGTCAACAATGGCGTATTCCCATTTCAAAGGGATACCGTTGTTGCCGAGTTCGGCACGCAGATAGTTGTTCACCAGGCTAGAGTCGGCGCGCTCCGTGATGGGGCGGTTGCTCGACTGGTTGAGGATGGTGAGCACAACCTCGTTGAGAAGTCCTTTCTGATAGAGGAACTGCTTGCGCAGCGTTTCCTGGAACTTGCGCAACTGGTCCTGCTCCACAGCGCTGCGGCCATTCGACAGCAACAAATCGTTACTGTTGTTGTCGAGGCTGTTTGCCGCCATCGAGTTGCCGTTGTTGAGAAACGAGCTGGTGTCGAAGGCGCCCGGCTCCACAATCAGGAGTTCCTCCTCGAGGTAATTCTTCGTTTCGTTCTTTTCCAATGAAGTCGACAAAGAGTAAAGGCTGCGCTTCACGCCTTCCGAGAAGTGCTGCTCGCGCATCTTCACCATCTCTTCCATATATACAAACTGCATATAGAGCAATCCGACAAACGTCAGCGCCATTATTATAGTCAGTATCCAGATAGTTCCCTTCTTCATTGATTTTACATTTTTTTTGATAACGCAAAGATATGAAACATATATTAAAATCAAACGTCAAATTTATTAATTTTTCGTTTTTTAATTAAATCCAATATTAAGAAGGTATTTTTAACTATATATTCGAAAAATTCCACAAATTCAGCGCATTGCGCAAATTTCGCGTACAATATTTTCGACAGACCGAGCCATAAAAACAGGCGGCAAATACTGAATAAAACAAATAATCTGTGTAAATTTGCAATTTTGGAACAATGAAGAAACTACCGATATATATATACAAAGTTGCAAGGAGCATCATCGTGACTCTCCTTATAACTTTTATAGCAGTCTACACCACCCTCTACGTGGTGCTGTCGGTGCCTTCTGTCCAAAACAAAATCCGCACCACTGCCGAACAGGAGTTGTCTAAACTGCTCAAAACCAACGTAACAATCGGCAAGGTGGAGATAAACCCCATCAGCGAACTCACCATCTACGATGTGCGCGTGCCCGACCAAAAAGGCGGCGAGATGCTGTCCGCTGACAAGATCGGCGCAAGCATGAGCGTAATGAGTCTGCTACTCTCTCAGAAGTTCGTATTCTCCTATGCGGAAATCATCGGCCTCGACGGGCGCATCACCAAGGCTACGCCCGACAGCGATATGAACATCCAATTCATGATCGACGCGCTGAAGCCGAAGCAGAAAAACAAGCCGCCTACGAAGTTCGACGTCCAGCTCAACGCCGTGGTGCTCCGCAACAGCCGCGCGTCGTTCGACATCCTGTCAGAGCCACACAAAGACAAAGGTGTGTTCGACAAAAACCACATCTGCGTTAAGAACATAAACAGCGACATCCGCATCCCCGAGTTGAAGAACGACTATTTCACGTTCGACATCCGTCGCTTCTCGCTTGCCGAGCAAAGTGGATTCCGCATCGAGAACCTCACCGCGCTTCTGCACATCGACAAGCACAATATCAATGTGTCGAACCTGAAAATCGAACTTCCAGGCACGCGGCTTCAGCCTAACGACATCGCCTTGAAGTTCAACGACCTAAAGACACTCGGCAAGGAAATAACCAGCATGCCGCTCAGCCTGAAGTTGAAGGAAGCGCCCGTGACGCTGTCCGACTTCCGCGCCTTCGTGCCCGACCTGGCGCGCGTCGACATGCCGCTGTTTCTCACCGTCGACGCCAGCGGCACAAGCCAACACATCGACCTGCGGCAATTGCAGATACACACCGACGGCGACTGGCTGGAGGTCAACGTGTCAGGCTCCGCCACCAACCCCACCAAACCGAAGGAGATGAGTCTGAGCCTCCCGAAGATTAAGTTCTCGTCCCACACGCCCCACATTGCCGACTGGCTTAACCGCAACGGCTACATCAAGTCCAACGTTGCCGACCTCATCTCGCAGATGCAATTTCTCACCGTCGATGGCCGCTTCAACCTCCACGACAGCAAGGCGAACTACACCGGACTCATCAAGACCGGGCTCGGCCAACTCAACACCGACGGCGTGCTTACATTCGCCGACACGAAGAATTTCACTGGTCGCCTGAATTCGTCCGACCTCAACCTCAAGCCCCTGCTCAAAGGCAAGGACTTCATCGGCAATGCCGCCTTCGACGTCAACACCAACATGAGCCTCAAGAACGGCAAGCCGAGCGGACATGTCAAGGGCGAGGTGAAATACATCGACCTCAAGGGATACCGCTACCAGAATATCCTGGCTGACGTCGACATCAAAAGCAACACCTACAAAGGCACCGTAACCGTCAACGACCCTAACGCCGTGGTCAACATCACCGGGCAGGCAGTGGTCGACGGCGCCAATTCGCAATACAATGTCAGCGCCTCGATCGCCGACATCAGTTTTCATAACCTCAACCTCTACCACAAGAACCCCGGACACCGCTTCGGGCTGAACCTCGAGGCGGAGATTGACGGCAACACGCCGGACAACATAGAGGGCGACGTGCGGATTTCCGACATCAACTTCACCGACAACGGCGACGACGGCATCAGCATCGACCATTTCGACGTTTCCGCCCGCACCGACGACGACAACCACCGCACCATAACCATCGACTCCGACATAATCAACGGCCACGCGGAGGGATTTATCAACTTTGCCGACATGGCGGCGGAGGTCAAGGCCATCCTCGGCGAGTCGTTCCCGTCGCTGCTCAAGAACGGAGCCAACAAGCCTACCACACGGAAAAGCGACATCGAAAACAAGTTTGACTACAACTTTACCATTGCCGAGTGCAACGAGTTGACGGAATTCTTCCACCTGCCCATAACCATCGCCCACCCCATCAAACTGGCGGGCCGCATGGACACGCCAAACAAAAACCTGTCGCTCGGCCTCGAAGCGCCCTACCTACTGCAGAAGAACAAGGTAATCGAAAACACGAGCCTCGCCGTGAGCATCGACAACCAGACAAAGGCGCTCACCGTCAACGCGGCAACGCAACTCGACAACAAGAACGGCAACATCATGCTGCTGGTCAACGGTACGGGTGTGAACGACCGCCTCGACACCGACCTCGAATGGGTCTACGACCGCAAGAAGGACTTTTCGGGCAAAATTAGTCTGTCGTCGCTGTTCCGCCGCCTTGCAGACTCTGGCAAGATGGAGGCCGACATAAGTATCAATCCGTCGCAATTTGCCGTCAACGACACGGTCTGGAACATCGAGAGTTCGCAGATACGCATCGCCGCCGACAAGAAGATATATGTGGACAGCATCAACGTGAACCGCGAGAACCAGTTTGTGAAGGCCAACGGCGTGGTTTCAACCTTCGCCGACGACTCACTGGCGCTGCAACTGAAGAACATCGACCTCGAGTATGTGTTTGAAACGTTGAACATCAACCATGTGGTGTTTGGCGGACGCGCCACGGGCAATGTCTACGCGTCGTCGCTCTTCTCGGGAGCGCCGCAACTCCACACGCCCGACCTCCACGTGGAGAATTTCTCCTACCACAACGCGCCGCTGGGCGTGGCCGACATCGAGAGCCACTGGGACAACGAGAGCAAGGGCATATTTATCAACGCCGACATTCTGCAGCACAACAAGCGGATGACCTATGTGCGCGGCGCGGTCTACCCTACCCGCGACTCGCTCGACTTCAAGTTTGACGCCGACCACGTCAACGTGCAACTCATAAAGCCGTTCATGTCGGCATTCTCGTCGGAGGTGGAAGGCGAAGCCACCGGCCATGCCGAACTCTACGGCACGTTTAAACTTATCAACATGAAGGGGCGCCTGTTTGCCGACCGCTTCCGCCTGAAAATCGACCAGACCAACACCTACTATTCGGTTTCCGACTCCATCATCATGGATCCGGGCGTTATCCGCGTGAAGAACGCGACGGTCTACGACGACTACGGCAACACCGCCAAACTCGACGGCGCAATCACCCACACATACTTCAAGGACGCCAAGTTTAACTTTGCCATAACCGACGTGCACAACATGCTGTGCTACAACACCACAGCAAAGGACAATCCGCGTTGGTACGGCCGCGTGTTTGGCAACGGCAGCGCGTTTATCGTGGGCAAGCCTGGCGAGATAAAGATCGACGTGAACATGTCGGCGGCGCCGAAATCGTCGTTCACGTTTGTAATCTCCGACCAGGAGGACGCGGGCGAATACACGTTTGTCACATTCACCGACCGCCGCAAGGCCGCGCGGCTGGCTGAGGAAGAGGCAAACAAGCCGGCATTCCTCAAGAAGCAACAGGCCGACGACTCGCAGGACGCCGCGTCGGTCTACCACATAAACCTTCTCGTCAACGCCAATCCGAACATCGCGCTGACGATGGTGATGGACCCCGAAGGCGGCGACCGCATCCGCTGCACCGGCAATGGCAACATGCGCATCGAGTACGACTCTGCCGACGGCATGAAGATGTTCGGCAGTTACACCGCCGACGAGGGGCGCTACAACTTCACGCTCCAGGACATCATCGTGCGTGAGTTCCGCCTGAAGCAGGGCGCGTCGATCACTTTCCACGGCGACCCGATGGCTGCCAACCTCGACCTGGCTGCCACCTACGGTGTCAACGCCAACCTTGTGGACCTCGACGAGTCGTTTGCCAACGACAAGGACCTCAACCGCACGCAGGTGCCGGTCAACGCCGTACTAAAGGTCACTGGTGCGATGTCGCAGCCTGACATTAACTTCGACCTCGAGTTCCCGTCGCTCACGCAGGATGTCTACCGCAAGGTGCGGAGCATCATCAGCACCGACGACATGATGAGTCAGCAGATAATCTACCTGCTCGCCCTCAACCGCTTCTACACGCCTGAATACATGCAGAATTCCCGCAGCGGCAACGGACTGGCGTCGGTGGCGTCGTCGACCATCTCGAGCCAGTTGACCAACGTGCTCGGACAACTGAGCGACAACTGGACCATCGCGCCAAACATCCAATCGAGCAAAGGCGACTTCTCCGACACCCAGGTGGAACTGGCGCTGTCGAGCCATCTGCTCAACAACCGCCTGCTGCTCAACGGCAACTTCGGATACTCCGACAACTCGATGAACAGCAACAACTTCATCGGCGACTTCGACATCGAATATCTGCTCACCAAGAGCGGCAACATCCGCCTGAAGGCCTACAACCGCTACAACGACCAAAACTACTATACGCGCAACGCTTTGACCACACAGGGCGTGGGAATCATGTTCAAGCACGACTTCAACAATCTGTTCCGCAAGAAGGTCAAGGCCGCGGTGAAAACCGACACC
The DNA here is from genome assembly GCA_963590085.1 of Senegalimassilia sp. Lineage (GTDB taxonomy): Bacteria > Bacteroidota > Bacteroidia > Bacteroidales > Muribaculaceae > Limisoma. Next base: position 7,961 of record CAVAOU010000051.1, read on the forward strand.
ATCCCCGAGCGGAAGGACACCGTCGACAGCCACCGCAAGCCCGTAGGCGTAAATCAGCAATAATCCCGCAGATTCCATCGCCCACGAAATGCGCCCTGGATAAAGGAAAATGCTGAAAACGAGCATTATTTTTTGAAAAATAACAGAAAAATTTGGTTAGTATTCAAAAAATCGCTTACTTTGCACTCTGTTTTGAGGATAATCAATTGAAAATTAAAAAAATTAATTATAGCCATGTCAAAAGTTTGTCAAATTACAGGCAGAAAAGCGGCCGTAGGTAATAATGTTTCTCACTCAAAGAGAAGAACAAAGCGCAAATTTGAGGTCAACCTTTTCAACAGAAAATTCTTCTGGGTTGAGCAGCAGATTTGGATTCGTCTTACTGTATCTGCAGCAGGACTCCGTACTATCAACAAAATCGGTCTTAACGCTGCAATCAAGCAAGCAGCTGAAAAAGGTTACTTAACAAGCATTAAAACAGTAGAATAAAATGGCAAAGAAAGCAAAAGGTAACAGAGTGCAAGTCATTCTCGAATGCACTGAGCACAAAGACAGCGGTATGCCGGGTACTTCTCGCTACATCACTACTAAAAACCGCAAGAATACTACAGAGCGTTTGGAGTTGAAGAAATACAACCCAATCCTCAAACGTGTAACAGTTCACAAAGAAATCAAATAATAGTATACAGCTATGGCAAAGAAAACAGTCGCAACCCTCCAAACAGGTGAAGGTCGTACTTACAGCAAGATCATCAAGGCTGTGAAGTCACCAAAAACAGGTGCCTATGTCTTCAAAGAAGAAATGGTACTGAACGATGCTGTTAAGGAAGCTCTTAAGTAATTCCGAATATATTTTTCCTATCAATAAACAACGGCTTGTTGAATCTCTTCAGCAAGCCGTTGTTGCATTTGCGCGGCTGGTGCCGTGGCGGGGAGCGCTCTCACTTGTTGACAACTAGGCTGAAAGCCTTGGTACTACATAGCCCAGGGCAGCGCCCTGGGTCAGCCAGCCGCTATGAATAGCGCGCTGTAAGCGC
>CAVAOU010000052.1:0-8780 GCA_963590085.1 Senegalimassilia sp.
GTTTAGTGGCAATAAATAAATTTGCCTGATTTTGTTTAGTGGCATTAAATAAAAGTCGGGATGTAGGCAAAAAAGAGCCGGGGCAGAGCGCCAATGGTGGCGGGTCTGTCCCGGCTGTCGATTTTGTCAAATTCTGTATCCACTGCGGGCATCATGGCCGATGCGCGCGGTGCTTTTTAGTCTTCTTTGAGCGGGCCGAGTTTGCGGGTGCGGATGTCGAAGATGATGAAGCAAATCACCGCAGCAATCGCACCGCAGACGTTGCCCACAAGTTGTGGCAATCCGAATCCAGCGGCAGAGTTAGGCGCCACGCAGAGGTAGCAAACGCACACGGCAGTGAGGAACATTGCCGGGAGCGAGAAGAGCCAATGGATCTTGTTGTGGCGAGCAAAATAGGTTGCAATGGTCCACAGCGTAATCGTGGCAAGCACCTGGTTGGAGATGCCTACACATTTCCAGATGGTTGTGAAGTCGACGAAGCAGCAAACAAAGGCTGCAACGAAGATAGGCACCGACACCACCAGACGGCTGACAAGAGTCTTCTGCGCGTAGTGGAACGCCTGCGCCACAATCATTCGCATGCAGCGGAAAGCGGTGTCGCCCGTGGTGATAGGACACACAATCACGCCGGCGGCAGCGAGAATCAAGCCAATGTGGCCGAGCCAGGAGTTGCAGATTTCGTTGACCATGATCGACGGCGTCTTGCCGGCATCGGCAGCCGCATTGAGTCCTTCAGGACCGCCGAAATAGGCGATGGCAGCCGTGGCCCAGATAAGCGTTACCACGCCCTCACTAATCATAGCGCCGTAGAACACCGGACGCGCGTATTTCTCATTCTCCATGCATCGCGTAAGCAGAGGCGACTGAGTGGCGTGGAAGCCCGAGATAGCGCCGCAGGAAACCACGATAAACAGCATCGGGAAGAGGATATTGTTGTCAGGGTCGCTGTGGTAGTTGTGGAATGCGTCGAGCGAGAACTCCGTGAGATGAATCTGACCCGTGAAGCCGCCGTAGAACAGATAGCCGCCCACGCCGATCGCCATCAGCAGCAAGCACGCGCCAAACACCGGGTAGATGCGGCCGATGATCTTGTCGATAGGCAACAGCGTTGCAATCACATAGTAGAAGAACACCACCAGCAGCCAAATCATCTTCGGCGAACCAGTAATTTCGGCGAGCAGGTCGGCAGGGCCGATGACGAAAGAGATGCCCACCGCGAAGAGCAGCATGGCAGTGAAGAGCACCAGGAAGTGGCGCACGCCGTTGCCCATATATTTACCCACCACACCAGGCAGGTCGTGGCCGTCGTTGCGGAGCGAGAGCATACCCGCCACATAGTCGTGGGCAGCGCCCATAAAGATACATCCAACCACAATCCACACATACGCCATAGGGCCGTATGCGGCACCCATGATGGCACCGAAGATAGGACCAAGTCCGGCGATGTTGAGGAATTGAATGATGTACATGCGCCAGGGCGCCATCTCCTTGTAGTCGACGCCGTCGGCAAGCCGCTTCACAGGAGTGGGGCGCTTATGGTCGGCACCGAAATAGTGAGCCAAGAACCGCCCGTAGATGAAATAGCCTCCAATGAGCAGGCATAGCGAAACAATAAAAGTAATCATCGTTTTAATGTTTTAGAAAATCATGCAAAGATAATAATAAATCATCGGTTTGCGTATAAAAAAACTATCAATCAGCAAAACATAAAGATTTTAAGGGCTTCAGCAATAAGCCGCCACTTTAGGAAAGATAATCAAATATAAATGCGTAACTTTGCAAAAGATTGCGGGGATAGGCTCGCGAAGGCGGCGCAAATCCCCTTGTTAAAACAATATTCCGAACAGCAATGGAACACATTTCACAAAGAATTCAGGCTTTGTCGCCATCAGCCACATTGGCGATGTCGCAGAAGAGCAACGAGTTGAAGGCTCAAGGAGTCGATGTAATCAATCTTTCAGTGGGCGAACCCGACTTCCACACCCCTGACCACATCAAGGAAGCCGCCAAGAAGGCCATCGACGACAACTTCACGTTCTACACCCCCGTGCCAGGCTACATGAGTCTGCGCAAAGCCATCGCCGCAAAGATGAAAAACGAGAACGGCCTCGACTTTGCACCCGAGCAGATTGTGGTTTCGGGCGGCGCCAAGCAGTCTTTGTGCAACGTAATCCTTGCCACCATCAACCCTGGCGACGAGGTGGTTATCCCTACCCCGGCATGGGTAAGTTACGTGGAGATGGTTAAACTTGCCGAAGGCAAGACCGTCACCGTGCCAGCCAGCGTAGAGCAGGACTTCAAAATAACCCCTGCGCAACTCGAGGCAGCCATCACTCCCCGCACACGCATGCTTCTGCTCTGCTCGCCGTCAAACCCAACGGGCAGCGTCTATACCCACGACGAGTTGAAAGCCCTCGCCGACGTGCTCGCCAAGCATCCCGACATCCTTGTGCTCTCCGACGAGATCTATGAGCACATCAACTATACCGGCAAGTTTGCCTCCATCTCTGAGTTCGACGCCGTGCGCGACCGCACAATCATCGTCAACGGTGTGTCGAAAGCCTATGCCATGACCGGCTGGCGCATCGGCTTCATCGCCGCGCCGCTGTGGGTGGCAAAAGCCACAACCAAACTCCAGGGACAGTACACGTCAAACCCGTCGTCGGTGGCACAGAAAGCCGCCGAGGCAGCCTACACTGGCTCGCAGGAGTGCGTAGAAACTATGCGCCAGGCGTTTGAGCGCCGCCGCGACCTCGTGGTGAGTCTGCTGAAGGAAATCCCAGGCCTGCGCATCAACCATCCGCAGGGCGCGTTCTACATCTTCCCAGAGGTGTCGGCATATTTCGGTAAGGCCGACGGCGACCGCAAAATCAACGACGCCAACGACTTGGCAATGTACCTGCTTGAGGTGGGCCACGTGGCAACAGTGAGTGGTGACGCCTTCTGCGCGCCAGGCTACATCCGCCTCAGTTACGCAACCAGCGACGACAACATCCGTGAAGCGGCACGCCGCATAGCAGCAACCCTCGCCCGCTTGAAATAAGGATTATGGGAGGATTTTTCGGCACCATTTCGAAAAGTGCCTGCAAGACAGACCTGTTTTACGGAACCGACTACAACTCTCACTTGGGCACCAAGCGCGCCGGCATGGCCACCTACGACGCCCAACGCGGATTCATACGCAAAATCCACAGCCTGGAGAGCACGTATTTCCGCACCAAGTTTGAGAGCGAGCTACCTGTGTTTGAAGGCAATTCGGGCATCGGCGTGATTAGCGACACCGACCCGCAACCCATAATCTTCAACTCCCATCTCGGCAAGTTTGCCATCGTCACGGTGGCGAAGATTGCCAACATCGAAGCCCTTGAGCGACGCATGCTCGAGTCGAACCACCACTTTGTGGAGCACAGTTCGGGCCGCGTCAACCAAACCGAGGTCATCGCCCTGCTCATCTCCGAGGGGCGCGACTTTGTAGAGGGCATAGAGAACGTTTACAACAGCATAGAAGGCTCATGCTCAATGCTTATCCTCACCGACAGCGGCATCATCGCCGCGCGCGACAAACTCGGCCGCACGCCGATAGTGATAGGCAAGAAGGACGGCGCGTATGCCGCCACGAGCGAGTCGACGAGTTTTCCGAACCTCGACTACGCCATCGACCGCTACCTCGGTCCTGGCGAGATTGTGCGCCTCACAGCCGACGGCGTAGAGCAACTGCGCCAGCCCAACGAAGAGATGCAGGTGTGCTCCTTCCTGTGGGTCTACTACGGCTTCCCCACGTCGTGCTACGAAGGCGTTAACGTGGAGCAGGTGCGCTTCGACAGCGGTGTGGCGATGGGCCGCACCGACAACAGTGAGGTTGACTGCGTGTGCGGCATCCCCGACAGCGGTGTAGGCATGGCCCTGGGCTACGCCGAAGGCAAATGCGTGCCCTACCACCGCGCCATCTCCAAATATACGCCCACGTGGCCCCGCAGTTTCACGCCCAGCGACCAGTCGATGCGTTCGCTCGTGGCAAAGATGAAACTCATCCCCAACCGCGCGATGCTCGAGGGCAAGCGGCTGCTCTTCTGCGACGACTCGATAGTGCGCGGCACCCAGTTGCGGGACAACGTGAAGGTGCTCTACGACTACGGCGCGCGCGAAGTGCACATGCGCATAGCCTGTCCGCCGCTCATCTACGGCTGCCCGTTTATCGGATTCACCAATTCGAAGTCCGACATGGAACTCATCACACGGCGCATCATCAAGGACCTCGAAGGCGACGCCAACAAGAACCTCGACCGCTATGCCACCACCGATTCGCCCGAATACAAGCGGATGGTGGAAGAGATACGCCGACGCTTCGGCCTCTCGTCTCTGCGCTTCAACACCATTGAGACGCTCATCCAGGCCATCGGGCTACCGAAATGCAAAGTGTGTACACACTGCTTCGACGGAAGCAGTCATTTTTAGATAGAGAAACGACTATGAACCAGAGAGTTTGCGTATACTGCGCCTCGAGCGCCAATGTAGACTGCCGCTACCTCGACGCCGCCTACCGCATGGGTGCGGCGCTCGCACGGGCAGGCATGGAGGCAGTGTGCGGCGCCGGCAACGAAGGACTGATGCGCAACCTTGCCGACGGCTGCCTCGACAACGGCGGCAAGGTGACTGGCGTGATTCCGCAGTTCATGGTCGACAACGGTTGGAACTACAACGCCCTGACGCAGACCATCGTAACCACCGACATCCACGCCCGCAAGGAGCAGATGGCAGCGATGGCAGATGCCGCCGTAGCCCTTCCCGGCGGATGCGGCACCCTCGAGGAACTCCTCGAAATCGTCACCTGGCGGCAACTGGGACTATTTACCGGACGCATTGTCGTGGTCAACACGGCAGGCTACTACGACCCCCTGCTCGCCATGCTCAAACGCTGCGTCGACGAGGGATTCATGAAACCCTCGCACAAGCACCTGTGGGAGGTGGCAGAGACGCCCGAACAGGCCGTAGCGATGCTCCAGAAGCCGCAGGACAACAACGTAATCGAATCAAAACGCTAAGCAGATGCCCGACAGTCTTGACATAGCAGTACAGCAACCCGCCAGCGGCGACGCGGCAGCCTACGCAGCCCACTACCACCGCCACTACTACCAGCCCGCCCATCCGGAGGGGCTGACCGACTCGTTGCCCTCTGCCGTGACAGAATACAAGCCGCTGGAGTCGTACCCGATGGTCGGGGACCGACAGGGCGACATCCCCGTGGCCTACACCCACACGCCGGCGCACTCCTCGATAATGATTGCGCTGCTCGTGGTGGCATTCCTACTGATAGCCTACAGTTACAAGAAAGGCGCAAAATTCTTCCCTAAACTGGCGCGCAACCTGTGGTCGGTGAAGCGCACCGAAAACCACCTCGACGAGCACACCGCCAACGAGAACATCCTCATCGGGGCGCTCATCCTCGTGTCACTCATCTCGGAAGGCATTGTAATCTACTCCGCCACCCTCGAGTGGCTGCCCGCAGCAGCGTCGATGTCGATGCCCGTGCTCGTGAGTCTGGCAACAGCCACAGCGTCAGCGTTCTACCTTTTCCAACTCATCGCCGCCACCATCACCGGATTCATCTTCGCCAACCGCGTCGACACCCGTCTGTGGCTACAGGGATTCAACTCCGCACAGATTTTCCTCGGGCTTTTTCTCACACCGCTCGCCCTCATCATGCTCTTCGAGCCCGACCTCAACAACGTGATGACCAGCGTGGCAATAGGGCTCTATGCGGCATCAAGACTGGTGTTCTACGCCAAAAGCATTAGGATTTTTTATAGTTATTTGTTTCAATACGTGTATTTTATTTCGTACCTTTGCGCCGTTGAAATTGCTCCAGTCATATTCTTTATAAACAGAGCATTATTTATATAAGGACAACCTACAAAAAATGGCTAAAGTTAACAAGATCTTAGTTTCTCAACCAAAACCATCATCCGACAAGTCCCCATACTTCGACATTGAGAAGAAATATGGTGTGGAAATCGTATTCCGCCCGTTCATCAAGGTAGAAGGCTTGACATCCAAGGAATTCAGACAGCAAAAAATATCACTTTCAGAGCACACAGCCGTGATTTTCACCGCAAAATCAGCCATCGACCACTTCTTCCGCATCGCCGAGGAGTCGCGCTTCGCCGTGCCTGAAACAATGAAATACTTCTGCACCACAGAGGCCATCGCCCTCTATCTGCAGAAATACACCGTCTACCGCAAGCGCAAGATTTTCTTCGGCAAGACGGGCAAACTCGACGACCTGATTCCGCAAATCGTGAAGCACAACACCGACAAATACCTCTACGTGGTGTCGGAAGTGCAGAAAAACGACGGCGAGAGCATCCTCGAGAAGAACAAGGTAAACTATTCGCGCGCGGTGATGTACCGCACCGTGAGCAACGACTTCCAGGAGGGCGAGCCGTTTGACTACGACATGCTCATCTTCTTCAGCCCTACAGGCGTGAAGTCGCTGCAGAAAAACTTCCCTAACTTCGAGCAGGGCGACACCAAGATCGGTTGCTTCGGCGTGCAGACCGCCAAAGCCATCACCGACGCAGGCCTGCGCCTCGACATCGAAGCGCCGACAGCCGCTGCACCGTCGATCACAGCCGCTATCGACCAGTATCTGAAATCCCACAAAAAATAAAAGCATACCCCCGAGCCGGCACACCGCCGGCCCAAAAAGGATGGCGGAATTCAGTCTTCATAAATCGGAAAAGCTTTGCAGCCGCACCGCTGTAAACCGCTTGTTTTCAGAGGGCAGCCCAGCCAAAGCCTACCCCCTGAGGGCAGTCTATGCCGAGAGCCAGCGCAACTACGGCGCCCCCGCCCAATTCATGATTACCATCCCGAAGAAGAAAATCCGCACCGCCGTGGGGCGCGTACTGCTCCGCCGCCGCGTCAGGGAAGCCTACCGGCTCAACCGCCACCTGCTCAACCCCACCCTCGCCGCTACGGGCAAGAAGGTGGACATAGCCTTTATCTACGTAAGCAACGAGGAGAAATCCTACGCATCGATTGAGAAGCGCGTATGCGCCATTTTAAGCGCTGTGGCTGCAAATATCGGAGCCGCACAGGAAAACATACCACAGTCATGAAAAAGTTGCTCACAAGGCTTCTAATTCTGCCTATAAGATTTTATCAGATATGCATCTCCCCGATGCTCCCGCCGGCGTGCCGCTACACACCCACATGCAGCCAGTATGCCATCGAGGCTCTGCGCAAATACGGGCCGCTGAAAGGCTCGTGGCTCGCCATCAAGCGCATCTGCCGTTGCCACCCCTGGGGAGGAAGCGGCTACGACCCTGTACCATAGGCCAATGATCACCGACTGCCACACCCACCACCTCGACCGCCAGGACGCCATCATCTGCGTTGCGCCCGAAGATTTCCACCCGCAGGGCGACCGGCTCTACAGCGTGGGCATCCACCCGTGGAATGCCGACAAGCCGTTCTCCGACAAGCAATTGGAGGCCGCGTGCGCCGACAGCCGCACAGTCTTCATCGGCGAGACCGGCATCGACAAGCGCTGCGGCGTCGACCTCGGGAAGCAGGAAGCACTGTTGCTCAAGCACATCAGCCTCTCCGAGTCGCTCTGCCGCCCGCTTGTGCTCCACGCAGTTAAGTCAGCCGACCGCATCCTCGCCCTGCGCAAGTCGCTGCGCCCCAACATGCCATGGATATGGCACGGATTTCGCGGCAACGCCGTCCTCGCCCGCCAACTCCTTCAGGCAGGCATCTACCTGTCGCTCGGCGAGCATTTCAATGCCGAGGCAGCCCGCGCCATCCCCGCCGACCGCCTGCTCATTGAAACCGACGAGTCGCCGCTCTCAATAAACGAAATCGCGGCAAAGGTTGCCCAATGCCGCGATGTGAGTGAAGAAGAGGTGCTGCACACAGTAGTCGAGAACCTCTACCGGCTGTATACCGTATAGGAATAGAACGAACGGTTGGTTGAGAAATACATGTACCGCCCGTCGTAGCGATAGTAGCACGAAACCGTACCGAAATCAGGATTGTCGTAGTAGAGCACAATTTGCTCGCCGCGGAACGACTGCCAGGAGAACGTCTCCTGCCAGAAGCGGCCGAACGTGTCGTAGTAGGCATAAGTGCCCGTACCGTTGCTGTAGAACGAATAGTAGTCCACTTGATAGTCGTAGACCGGATGGCCGTCCGACTCCACAAGATGCCACGAGCCCACGATGTCGCTGAAGAAAGGGTCGTCTTCGTCGCACGACGAGAGCGATGCCCCTGCCACGATGGTGAGCAGAAGTGCAAAAAGTTTGATTCCGAGTTTGTTTGTCATGATTGCTTGTCGTTTAGTTTCACAAACTTACACAAAAAATTTCTCATTCCGCAGTTTTTCCGCCCAAAAAAGCATTGGAAAGCGCTGCAATTCGCGTAACCAGATTTGGTTACATCGTTTTTATTTCTTTAATTTGCAGAATCATGTATGAGCAATATTTAAAATATCCGCACATTCCCTGCAATGCAGTGCTTAAACGCATAATGCAGAAAGAGCACCTCAGCCAAAGAGAACTGGCGAGACGTTCAGGCATCATGCCCCAACGGATCAACGACTATCTCAGCGAGCGCCGGCGCATTTCTGCCGAAGCGTCCATCAAACTGGAAAAAGCCCTGGGAATAACCCACACCGGATACTTTTATTTCATACAAGCCAACCACGACGTGTATCTATTTTGCCAAAAAGGAAGCAATCATCCAGCACTCGGCGCCTTCCGCAACGAACTGTTTTGGGA
>CAVAOU010000053.1:0-8755 GCA_963590085.1 Senegalimassilia sp.
GTATACAACTGGTCGGGACGCGACAGCTCAAAATGGTACAACAAATGGGTGCGCAAGATTGGCCAGCCACCGGTGATCTACGACCCGCAACTCACGGAAATGTCGGCGAGCCAACTGGCGCTGGCGCTGTCCAACCGCGGCTACATGACTCCTGAGGTCACCGTCGACTCGGTGAAAAACGAGAAGTCGCGCAAAATCGAACTCACCTACCGCATCTACACCAACCAGCCGCACTATCTCGCCAGCATCGACTACAACATCCCCGACGACACGCTGCGTCCGCTGATTCTTGCCGACTCGTCGAAATTCATTCTCCACCTCAACGACAATTTCGACCGCAACGCCCTCGACCAGGCTCGGCAAAACATCACCGACCGCCTCCGCGAGCAAGGCTATTTCGGATTCAACAAGGAGTATATCACCTTCACCGCCGACACCACCGCCGGCAGCCGCGCCGTCGACCTGACGCTCAACGTGATGCCTCCCTACCCCAACCGCATCAAGCAGTACGACCGCCACCGGCCGTTCTACGTGCGCAACGTCTATGTGGTGACCGACTACAACCCCGAGCGGCGCTACGACCTCACAAACTATGAAGCCGACAACGTGGTCGACTACAAGGGTCTGCGCATACTCTACGGCGACAGCCGCTACCTCCGCCCGAAAATCATCGACGAGAACTGCTACATCGCTCCCGGCAAGCGCTACAACTCAGCCGACGTCGACAAGACCTACCAGGCGTTCGGACGCCTCGGCATACTGAAATTCATCAACATCAACTTCGAGTCGATAGGCGAAATCGACGGCAACCTCTGGGTTGACTCCTACATCCTGCTCACCGAGGGCAAGTCGCAGAGCGTCAGCGTTTCGCTCGAAGGCACCAACTCCGAAGGCGACCTCGGCTTCGGTGTGGCTGCCACCTATCAGCACAGCAACCTCGCCCGCGGGTCGGAAGTGCTGTCGGTGAAGACGGGCGTGAACTACGAGAGCATCTCGGGCAACGTGCAGGGAATCATCAACAAGCGCTACGCCGAATACAACGGCGAAGTGGGCATCACGTTCCCGAAATTCATCTTCCCGTTCCTAAAGAAGAGTTTCCGCCAGAAAATCAGGGCAAACACGGAGTTCTCCGCCTCGTTCACCTATCAGGAGCGCCCCGAATACACGCGCGTGATTGCCGGCGGCGGATGGAAATACAAATGGACCGAGCGCGGAAGCCTCATCAGCCACACGTTCGACCTGCTGGACATCAACTACGTGTACCTTCCGAAAATCAGCCCCGACTTCATCTCGCAACTGGCGCCCAACAACCCTCTGTTGCGCTACTCCTACGAGGACCACTTCATCATGAAGATGGGCTACACGTTCTACTACACCAACAAGAAGAACCAAGCGTCGCCGATAGGCAAATTCGTCTATCAGCCCGACATCTACACGCTGCGCGTCGGAGTGGAAACGGCAGGCAACCTGCTTTATGCCGGCAGCAAGATTTTCAAGCAGCAGCGCGACGACGAGGCGCAAGGCTACAGTGTGTTCGGCATTCAGTATTCGCAATACATCAAAGCCAACTTAGACTACACCTACAACCACTCGTTCGACCGCCGCAACTCGCTCGTGTTCCACATCGGCACAGGCGTGGCAGTGCCCTACGGCAACTCCTACATCCTGCCGTTCGAGAAGCGCTTCTACAGCGGCGGCGCCAACAGCGTGAGAGGATGGTCGGTGCGCTCGCTCGGCCCTGGACGGTTTAACAGCACCAACACCGTGCTGTCGTTCATGGAGCAGTGCGGCGACATCCGCCTCGACCTCAACTTGGAGTACCGCGCCAAACTGTTTTGGGTGTTTGAGATGGCAGCGTTTATCGATGCCGGCAACATCTGGACCATCCGCGAATACGACGACCAGGCCGACGGAGTGTTTAAGTTCAACTCGTTCTACCGCGAAATTGCAGCCTCCTACGGAGTGGGTCTGCGCCTCAACTTTAACTACTTCCTGCTGCGCCTCGACCTGGGTATGAAAGCCTACAACCCCGCAATCGACCAGGAGCGGCTGCCGCTTATCCATCCCAACTTCAAGCGCGACTACGCCCTGCACTTCTCGGTGGGCTATCCATTCTAAACGAATAAAAACATATATAGCAATGAAACAGTTAGTAATCTTCGACCTCGACGGCACCCTCATCAACTCCATCAAGGACCTTGGAGCCGCCACCAATGTTGCACTGGAAAAGAACGGTTTCCCGACCCATCCGCTGGAAGCCTACCCAATGTATGTGGGCAACGGCGTGAGCAAACTCATTGAGCGCGCCCTCCCCGAAAACCAGCGCAACGAGGCTATGGTGAAGAAAATACGCGTAGACTTCACCGAATATTACGACAACCACAACACCGACTTCACGCGCCCCTACGACGGCATCCTCGAGTTGCTGCAGCACCTGCAGGACAAGGGCATCGCCATCGCTGTGGCGTCAAACAAATACGACGCGGCGGCAAAAGCCATCGTGGCCGCCCTGTTCCCCACAATCAAGTTTGCTGCCGTTGAAGGCCAGAAAGACGGAGTGCCGGTGAAGCCGGACCCTTCAATCGTGTTCGAAATCCTCGGCGCCACGCAGACGAAGAAGCAGGATGTGCTCTACGTGGGCGACTCGGGCGTTGACATGGAAACTGCACGGCGTGCCTGCGTCGACTCGGTAGGCGTAAGTTGGGGATTCCGCTCGGTTGAAGAGTTGCGCGCCAACTATGCCAACCACATTGTAAACAAACCCGCGGAAATCATTCCGCTACTTGACTAACCATTTAACACTCACGAATATGTACGATTACGACAACGATTATTCAAGCTACAACGGCGACCCCGACCACGACATGATGGTGGACTACGACTACAACCAGAACACTGGCGAACTCTCGGAATACTTCGGCAATGACCACGAGGACGACGCCGACGCCGCCGACGACTGGGATTAGGGTAATTTTGCACTAATCAAGAAGAACAGGAGCCTTGCCCCTGTAGCGCCACTTACAGGGCGCAAATTACTGAGTATCTGCAGCCCCAGGCTGAAGCCTGGGGTTATCAACACGGCGCGCCTACGGTGCGCGCTCCCTCGCCGCCACCCTCGTCAGTGCGACCTATGCCACTGGCGCGCTCTCCCTTGCCCGCCTATACACCAGTAGACTCGAGCAACGAAAGCCACCGACAGCAAAAAGCGCCTCATCGAGGCGCAATGTCCATAACCCCATGGCTTCAGCCTGGGGCTCGGACGGTCTATAAAAAATTGCGTGCTGTAAGTACGCCACCGTACCGACTAATGCACCCCACGGGACGTCCCCCACCTCGCCGACAAGATTTCTGGGACACTCAGTTCTTTTGCTTTTCCTTATTTCCCAAGGAATTTCTGCGCCACGTATTGTTGCAGTTTTTCCTGATAACTTTCGCCTATGGGGATTTCCGCATTGGTGTCGAGCACCATGTGCTTCTTGTTGATTTCAGCAAGGTGGTAGAGATTGACGATATACGACTTGTGGATGCGCATAAAGTTCTTGCCGGCGAGGCGCTCTTCCATCTCCTTCATTCTAAGGTATGCCACCAGCGGCTTGGGCTGGCCAACGAGATAGATGCGGAGATATTCGCCATAGCCCTCCACGTAGACAATGTCCTTGACGAGGATGCGCATCACCTTATAGTCGGCGCGGATAAACATTGCGTCGTACTCGTCGATGGCCGAAAGGCTTGCCGCGTGGACAAGGTCGTATTCGCGCTTCACCTTTTCAGCGGCGCGCAGGATGTCGCTCATGCCGAAGGGTTTGAGCAGATAGTCGATGGCGTTGACGCTGTATCCCTCGAGAGCGTGTTCCTGATAGGCAGTGGTAAACACAATCATCGGCGGATTGGAGAGCGAGCGCACAAAGTCGAGGCCGTTGAGGTCGGGCATATTGATGTCGACAAACAGGACATCGGCTTCCACATCCTCCAACTTCCGCATCGCGTCCATCGCGCTCTGGCAGCACGCCACGAGTTCGAAATAAGGCACCTTCTCAAGGTAGTAGGCCAACTGCTTTAAGGCAAGAGGCTCATCGTCGATTGCGACACACTTTATCATAACTCTTTCAGTTTACGTTTCATTTTCTTGCGGGCAACTTCAGCGTCACGCGGTATTCCTTTTCTGTGGGACGAATGTCGAGCGAATAGTCGTTGCCGTAGATCAATTGCAGGCGCTTGCGGGCGTTTTCGAGACCCACCCCGCCGTGGGAGTCGGCCTTTTCGGGCAAGCGGCTGTTGCGACAGGTGAACTCCACGCCGTTGGCATCCGCCTCGAAGCGGATTTCAATAAACGAATCGCTCTCGTAACTCACTCCATGCTTGAAGGCGTTCTCTATGAAAGTGCCAAAGAGCAGCGAAGGCACACTGATGTCGGGCACCTGAGTGGGAAACGCCATGTCGATGCGCACGTTTTCGGTGAAGCGCACACGCATCAGTTCCACATAGTTCTCCACAAACGCGATTTCCTTCTGCAACGGAGCCAGCGAGCGGTTGCCGTCGTAGAGCACATAGCGCATCAGTTTCGACAGCGTTTCAATCATGCTGTTGGCCTTTTCGGGGTCGATAAGCACCAGCGCATGGATATTGTTGAGCGTGTTCATGAAGAAATGCGGATTGATCTGGTATTTCAAGTAAGCCAGTTGCGCATTCAGGCTGTCGCGCTCCACGGCGTCGAAATGCTTGCGGTCGGCAACCGACTTGAAATAGTACTTCACGCCCACATTGAGTCCCAATAGCAAACACACGATTATCAGCGCCACCGAGTCCTGCCCGCCGAAGGCATGCGGATTGTCGAGGCTCTCACGGCCGTCGTGCTTGGGCGGACGTGGCTCCATGCCGTCGCGTGGCTTGTCGGGATGATGCATCATGGTTTCCTCCATCGGCTTCATCGGCGGCTTCATGCCGTCGTCGCGGTGCGGGCGTCCAGATGCCTGAATCACCATGAAGCAGGCAACGAGCGCCACCGTGGCAATGCCGTAGAGCCAACTGCGGTTGCGGTAGAGGAGCAGCGGCGCTATAAGGAAATTGTGGATGCAGAACGCCGCGAAAAACATTGTTAGCAACCGCCATGCGCTCAGCAGCCCTACCCAGTCGAACTGCGAAGTGTGGGAACTTATTTTGCTTATATACAACGAGAAACCTGGTGCTGCGTACAGGATTGCCCACAGCACCAGATAAAGAATCAGTTCCGAACGTTTTTGTCCGTGCAACATTACATCTGTTTTAAAGTTCTCATCTTATAACTTTTATAACGTTTGGCATGCCCGTGTTATTGCATTGCCATGGCGAGAGCATCAAAAGCCGCCTGGCCGATTGCCGCCGCCTTGACCTCCCTGGCCGCCAGGCTGGCCTCCTTGACCTCCTTGGCCACCGTTGTAGTTGTAGGTGGTGATCATCGACGAGAGTGTGAGACTTGCAAGCGATGTGCCGCCGCTCACTGTGGCATCCTGCGCATATCCGCAGAAGTCAGTGCCGCCGCTCACCGTGGCGCCCGTGGTAACAGTATAGGTGCTACCCTTTGTCATCTTTGGCGACGACACGAGCAGTGTGTAGCCCTGTTGGGTGTAGTCGCGCGGCACTTTGAATGCCATCACGTTTGTGCCATCGGACGAGGCTACGGTGATGTACGAGCCGCTCGAGATGCTGCTTCCGCCGATGATTGCCACCGGTTGGGTGGTTACGCTTTCGGTAGGCGTGGAAGTGGTGCCGCCGATGCCGATGATGGTGCCGCCGGTCACGGTAAAGGTGCTCTCGTCGCAGTCGAAGCCAGCCTCAGGCGTGGTTGTGCCGCAGGCAATCACGAGTCCGCCGCTGATGGTGAGCGTGGAGTTGGAGTCGATGCCGTCGTTGTTGGTGCCCATGGCAAAGATGGTGCCGCCGCTGATGGTCATTGCCGACGACGAGTTGAGCGCATCGTCGTAGCAATAAGCGCGGATTGTGCCGCCAGAGATGTCCATCGTGCTCTTGCTCTCGATGCCTTCAGAGCCTTCGCCGCCTGTGCAGCGCACCATGATGTCGCCGCCGTTGATGGTCATTGCGCCGTCGCTCTTTATGCCTTTTGGAGATGTGTCGAGCGAGCCATAGACATACTGCTGTCCTGTTGTAATCACACGCACCGTGCCGTCGTTGATGGTGAGCGTGAGGTCGGTGCTGATGCCCTTGCCTCCAGCACCCGTACTCTTGCAGAGCAGCGAGCCGCCGTTCATCACGAAGTCGCCGTCGGCCTTGATGCCAGCCGAAGCGCTCACGTCGGCGCCGTCTTCGTCAAGTTCGCCGCCGCCCGTGGTGAGCAGTGTGGTGCGGCCGCCGTCGATAGTCACAAGTCCGTCGCTGCTGATGGCCTTGGCAGCCGTGGCCGAAGTTTCCACATTGAGCACGCCGCCACGGATGTAGATGTCGTCGGCCTTGATGCCGTTGCCCGCCGTAGTCTTGACGTAGACATTGTTGCCGGGGCGGAAAAGGATGTAGTCGTCGCTGCGTATGCCGGCCTTGCAGTTGCCGTAGACGTTGAGTTTGCCCGTGCCCGAGAAGAGCATCTTGCCTTCGCTGAAGAAAGCGGCCTTCATGTCCTCGTCGTCGGTTGCGTCGGTATACGACGTGCCGTCGGTGATCGTGTTTTCCGTGCCGTCGGCAAGGACAATGTAGCCGCGCTTTTTGCTCTGCAGGTTGATTGGTGCGCCGTCGGGGTTGGTGATGTCCACACCGTTGAGTTTCAACTCATATTTGTTGTCGCTGTAGATTTTCAGGAAGCCGTCGGTCGTAGAGCCGCTCACGGTATAGCACACCTTCTTTGTCGAAGAGGTAACCACCACGTCGGCGCCGTCGACTGCAACCGTAACGCCGTCGACCGCGCCCGTCACCGTTGCCGACGTGCCGTTGAAGGCAATCTGTATTTCGTTTGAGAAAGTGTTGTTTTCGATGTAGTCTTCATCGTCGTCGGGCACGGTTTCGCTTTCGGCGAGCGCCGTGGCGTCGAGGGCAATGTCGAACGACGTGAGGTCGGATATCGAACTCGAGTACGTTTCCGACGAGCCGCTGTTGTCGCTATTGCCTCCATTGCCTCCGTTGATGTCTTCGTCAATGTCCGATGAACATGCCGTAACCGCTATCGCCACAGCCGAGAACATTGCTGCCCGAAGCATCGCTTTTTGTCTTGACATTCCTTTCATACGCTGATGTTTTTAGTAGATGGTAAGTTTATTGATGTAGTTGAATTAAAGTCTTTTGTCACTGCAAACATACACTTTCCGCCATCACTTCTGCAACAATTTTCAACGAACGCCGCAATTGTTTCAACATATCCGCAAAAACGCGGCGGGCGGGACTCCGATGTGGAATCCAGCCCGCCATTATGGGGTTTCAGTAACCGACCTATGCCATCATTCCGCCGATGAGTTCGCGCATCGACGAGACGTGGTGACGGTCGCAGTAATCCTTTATGTAGTCAATGATTTTCATCGTAACCGACGGGTCTACGAAGTTGGCTGTGCCCACCTCAACCGCCGTAGCGCCTGCCAGGATAAACTCCAGCGCGTCGCGGCCGTTCATGATGCCGCCCAGGCCTATCACCGGAATCTTCACCGCACGAGCCACCTGCCACACCATACGCACGGCAATCGGACGGATGCATGGTCCCGACAGTCCGCCTGTGATGGTCGACAAATGCGGAGTGCGCTTCTCCACGTCGATCGACATGCCGAGGAAGGTGTTGACCAGCGACACAGCGTCGGCACCCTCAGCCTCAACGGCGCGGGCAATGTCGGCAATGTCGGTAACGTTGGGCGACAGTTTCACAATCAGCGTCTTGCCGTAGGCCTCACGGGCGGCACGCACCACCTGCGACGCTCCTGCGCACGACGTGCCGAAAGCCATGCCTCCCTGCTTTACGTTGGGGCACGATATGTTTAACTCTATCGCATGGATTTTGTCGAGGGGCATCAGGCGTTCGCACACGGCCACATAGTCGTCGACCGTAGCGCCCGACACGTTGACGATGATCTCTGTGTCGAGGTCCTTGATGCGGGGATAGATATTGTTGATGAAATAGTTCACTCCATGGTTCTGCAGGCCAACGGCATTGAGCATGCCCGAAGGGGTCTCGACCATGCGCGGATACGGGTTGCCCTCGCGGTGGTTGATGGTTGTGCCCTTGACGATGAAGCCTCCCAAACGATTCAAATCAACAAAATCGGCAAATTCTTCACCATAGCCAAACGTACCGGAAGCCGTGAGCACCGGATTCTTGAGCGACAATCCTTTAATGTTTACTCTTAAATCGTCCATTTCAATCGTTTTATATTAAATACAGGTCCGTCCTTGCATACACACACGTTGCCCTTGTCTGTGTCCTCCACGCAGCAGAGGCAAGCGCCCACACCGCACGCCATGCGGTTTTCGAGCGACACCTCGCACTCTAGGTTGTTGCGCATCGCGTAGGATGCCATGGCCTTCATCATCGGCATCGGTCCGCAGCAGTAGATCATCTGCCACGCCTTCTGCAGGGCTGAGTTCTGGGTGATGAGTCCGCGCTCGCCGTGGGAGCCGTCGTCGGTCGAAGTGTAGACTTTGCCGTACTTTTCAAACTCCTGGAGTTCGAGCAGGTCGCCAGCACTGCGGGCGGCAAGCAGAAAGGCCACGTCGAAGCCACGTTGCTTCAACTCCGCGCCAAGATAGAGCATCGGAGCAACGCCTACGCCGCCTCCGGCAAGCAGCACCT
>CAVAOU010000054.1:0-8685 GCA_963590085.1 Senegalimassilia sp.
ACGTTGTACAAAACCTACTGCCACATAAGTAAACATCACAATAGACGCCTCTGCCATTTGGTACTCGCGGATGAGCATTGTGTTGCGTATCGACAGCAAATTGAAATAAGCCAGAGCCAATCCAACAAACACCAGCATATGTCGCTCACCAAAAATCCGCCGAAGCAATTTATACATAAACACAAACGACAAAGCAAAGAACAACAGATTCAACACGCCACCACGCCAAATATAGTTTGGCAGGTCGTAACTGTCATAGCCAGTCAAAGCCACCCGAAGAGCCATATAATATAGGCTAGCATGTGGCGCATCACCATTGTTTCGCCACAATTGGCCTACATCGGAAAGCATACCTTTCACACCTCCGTCGCCGCTCTGCACAAGCATATTTTTAAGTTGTGCGCCAGTGTAGTCTCCATCGGGAATTGGCACATTATAGTTGGGATCACATGTGCACAATGCCATCGAGAACACCTCATCTGAGTGTAGTTCCGTCTTGCCGGCTATGGCATTGATACGGACATACAAAGCCAGCACGAATATCAAGCCGACAACTGTCCAGTTATACACCGCGGCATGCTTACCATATAGCCTATTAATGCCATCAACAATTGTCGACTGGGATTTATTGTTTCTGTTTTTATCTGTTTTCTTATTACTCATTTCTTTGTTATTCTACTGAGCCAACGACAAGTTTATGGATATGCCGTAATTGCTGTTGGTTGTTGGGTAGGCACTCGATGAAATCAACGGTTTGTTGATTTGGTGATCAAAGTATGCCTGAAGTGTGATTCGCTTACTGAGCACATAACTTGCCGTGAAGTTTATGGCAATAGACTGTGTCCCGGCAGTAGCCTGGCTTGTGCCCTCCTGCATCTTGCGAATCAGCGACTGATTATTCTGGAACGAGAAGTCAGCGTTGAGCGTCAAATCATTGCTTACACCTTTCTGGCTACCTTTCATCTTCAATATCGTATTGAAATTGGCAATCTTATATCCACCACCTACCGTGATAGCCTTCTGTGAAGCCTCCACCAATTGGCCTGCGCTCGTGTTGAGCGTCAGCGTACGGCTGTCACGATATTCCATGTTGAGAGTCAAATTGTTTTTCAATGTAGCCGAGATGCCAATGAGCGGTGCAAATTTCTCGGTAATAGTTACCGAAGAAATGTTGTAAGGCGATGAAGGTATTGGATTCTGCGTCTGCTCGTCACGGGTGAATCCCATATCGCCAGAGCCAACGCCGACCCAATTAAGATAGGACGTAAACGAACCTACGCTATATGTACACTGATAAGCGTGCGACAATGTCAAACTGCGGAAAATGTTGCTGAGACCGCCAATCTTGATTAAGCCATCGTAGGTAACGCGCCAGTTTGGCAGAATTTGCGACAGCGCGGGGAAGAACGAGGTTGTCACCTTGTTCGGATTTTTGCCTGTGTATGCCGCCAAGAAGGCAGGAATGAGCACATCACCACTTGCTTGGTTTACACCTCCGTTTTCACTGCTATATGGCTGTCCGGCATATTCAGTTCCGCTGATAAAGCCAGCGTCCGGATACTGCATTCCGCTATATTTCCGTTCAAGTCGGGCAGCCACAATAGGAATGTTCTCAAGGAACGTGTTGTATGCCTTGCTATTGTAGCCATCGCTCGACGAAGATTTGCGCAAAGCCGTTGCTATAGCACATGTGGTCATCGTGAAACTACCACTGCGTGTTGTCGGCATCGAACTGTACATAAACTGGATTTGGTTTGTACGATTATCTGTGCGGTTGGCAGTAAGTTGTATTTTCAAGCCACGAATAGGTTCCAGTTGAACCTCAAAATTGAACTCCTCTGTTTTGGAGAATATAGCAGGACTAGTCTGGTTTTCATCGCCAAGCAGCCAGCCGCGCTCCATTGCCTTATTAAGGTACGACTCACCAGTAAAGCCGAAGGCGAAGTCAAGACCAGGAGACATCGGGCCATAACTTTTGCTTTGACCAAGGAGGTCGCCTACCTCTGGAATAAACTGTGGTATATTTGACGTGCGGGTGTTTCGCCAACGGAAACTTGCGCTACGTGTCATCATCGCAAATCTGGCTGTATGGTCTGCGATTTCTTTCCAGATGTTCACATCTTTTGACAAGTCTTCTGTTACGATAAGCTTAACCGTTTGTGTACCGGTCGTGAGAATCTGAAGATTGTTTTCATCAACCACCTTAGTCTTCAATACAATCGGTTTGCCGTCGATTGTCGTTGCTGAAATCTTCACTTTCTTGCTGCGCAAATTATGCTTCACTGCAACAACCGAATCTGTCAACTGATACGTTCGCGGAAATTTGCGCGGCTTGCGCTCCTTCTCCTTGTTCGACCGCGAGTTGTTGGAGAATCGCTTGTTGACCTCCTTCAGATATTTCGACTTGTTGTAGAGTGTTTCAAAGTTGATTTTCGAATCAAGATTCCACACCGCATTGTTGGTTATCGAGTTTCCGACCACAGCATCTTCCACATCAGCACCACGATCCCACTTGTATGTTGCATTATAACTTACATTTGCATTAAGGAAATCGAGCACTGGAATTTTGCTGAACGGCGCCTTGTAAGAAGCTGTAAATGATTGGCTATAGTTCCACGGCGTACCGAAGTCGCGGATACTTCTCATCACTGTATCCTTCCACTCTCTGTACTTGTCGGGGAACAATTTCTTGTTCACTTGTCCTACAGCCTCCTCAATACGCGCCATCGTGTTTGAATTGAACGACAGTGTCAACGATTTGGTGAGATTCCATGTGATTGCAAACTGGCGATCCCAGTAGAAGTTCTTGCTAACCGACACTGGCACATCGACCTCAACATCGGCTTCATTGCGCGATTGGAGTTCGTAGTAATAGCGCGTCATGTTGGTAAGGAAACTCAACGACGACGGTGCATAGCCAAACTCCCAGTCCTTAATAAATTTCAAGTTTTTGGACTTGCTCTTTATGAAACTGAACGGTTTGAATGGCTTATAGACCGGAGAGTAACTGTATTGGAAACTGCCTCGGTAGTCATTGATGTGTTCGTACTCAACAGTCGGAGAGATGTTCTCCTGCTTGTTGAACGAGAAATTAATTGTAAAGTTGGCAGGATCCCACGGCATTGGCACCTTACTTTTGACACCAAAATTAAAGCCCGAAATACTGAAACTCTTCACTGTTGATTGCTCAACCGCATAATTTTTTATAGAGTCGCGTTCCTCCTTGGTCGATGCCTCGTCAAGAGCATCCTTGAGGAGGATGTCCTGGTCAAGAGGGTTGTATTTTGGCGATGTCTTTTCTTTCGATACAGAATAGTAGACAGGCGCCTTGAGTTTAGCCTTGGACGGCAAGAAACGGCCAACATCGACTTGTGTTGCGACATTATATTGCTTATAGTCATCCATGCGCCGCGATGACAAGCTCTGGTCAACATTGCCAAAGCCTACGGTCTCGATGTGACCGCCAAAGTTGACCGTTGCCACATCGGAAAGAGCCAGGTTTACATTACCCTTGGCTGCCCAACCGCCATCTTGGTCGAAATCGGTAACTTTAAGTTCGTTGACCCAAACCTCTCCACTCTTTTCTTTGCTTGAATTGTTGCGCACGCCAATCATAACCACGCGCACATCGCTCAACGATGGATTACCCAAGATTGATACCTTGTTCGACTGATGATCTGGGTCGTAGCCTGTATAGAGTGTTGTGTTGCCAACGTTCTGTGACTCATCGTGCTTCGCTCTATTGCGCTCCTTTTTCAAGTCGGTGAACACAGACAATGTTATGTCCATAAAGTTAGCCTCTGGCCATACTGCATATTGGTCGTTGGTATTGTATGTGTTGTACTTTCCAGGAGCAGTAAGTTTCAACGGCACCTCATATTCATAGTAGTTGCTCTTCACATCCGTACCGATACGCATAAATACTGAGAAATCGCCGTCCTGGAGTTCACCCGATACGTCATCAATCAGACGTTCAGCGTGGGTAAACATCTGCAATCTCTTGTACAGGCGCAAGTCCATCGTTGTGTTTTTGTAAACCGCACGAGCATCGCCTGCCTGAAGGTTTGACAATTTCATTGACATTGCCTGTTCATTGAGTTGTGTGATTTGCGACTGTCCGGGATCAACGATACGGTTCACGCCTGGAGGCAACACATAGTTCACTGGCTCTCGTCCAGAATTCTCCTCAATGTTGACAACCGACAAATCCAAGCGTCCTTCAGCCGGAGCATCGGCACGCGAGTTAAGATTGTAGTCGTAGGTGCGCCAGTCACCGCGTACCAGTTCCAGAGTGGCAAAACGCAAATGGGTTGCTTGTTTGAAACCAGTCATAAACATACGGATGAAACGGATTGTAGAAAAGTCGGAAATTGAGCCCACGATTTTTTCATAATCCTTCAACGGAATTTTAAACTGATACCATGTTGCTTCACCTTTCGTGCCGTTGGCAAGCGACACAGTCGACACTTGCTTATCAGTGATATAGTTCTGCCCCACCACCATATCCTGACGGCGGAGTGAGATGTGATATTGGTAGTAACGTTCGTACTCGTTGAGAGTATTGTCCTGGTTTATGTCCTCGACATCAGGCACACTGCGCGACGACTGATAGAGAGCGTCTTTCGAGTCATCATCGCCGAGAGAGTTGCCCTCTGTTCCGTTATAGTGCTTGTAGCGTTCCAAAATGGACAGCCGTTGCTCGTCGAAGTCATAACCTCGATAGTAGTGATAGTTATCACCGGCTGGGTCGTTGAATGGAGAGAATTGGTCAGCCTCCATCTCTGCTATCTTTTCTGGCGACAGCACTGTGCGCAGATGGT
The DNA here is from genome assembly GCA_963590085.1 of Senegalimassilia sp. Taxonomy (GTDB): domain Bacteria; phylum Bacteroidota; class Bacteroidia; order Bacteroidales; family Muribaculaceae; genus Limisoma. The sequence goes on from CAVAOU010000054.1 coordinate 4,821, forward strand.
CAAGATAGTCCTTATAGGTAGAAAACTCGTATTCCTGTTCAGTTGAGAGGCCGTTCAGACCTACGTCCTGGTTCTTTCTTGCGCCTTGGGTGTTATCAAATGCATAAGTGAGTGATGTTTCAGTCGGCACACGGCCCCAAACCGTTTCGCGAGTACCGGTTGCACTGCCATCAGTAGGTAAGCCATTTTCATACGACTTATAGCCGTCCTTCAAGATATCCTCACTGACTTCGCCAAGGTTGAAATATAAATCACCACCTTCATTTGTGTCGCCATCTACAGAGAACGGATCAAGCATCCAGAATTGGATGTATTCAATATTGGATGTTTCAAAGTTGGTGTTGTCAAGTTTACGCATGATACCACCCCACCGTTTCTCTGGGTTAAGAAGATTAAAATCAGAGTCGATATTGGTGTAGTCGAGATTGTACGGACCGCGCTCTGTAGGATAGAACGACAAGTTCAGCGTTTGGATTGCCGAAGCCTCGCCATAGTTAAGTTCACGGTTTGGCCAAATCTCACGCGTGGTCACCTCGCGCACATACGGACTCGACAATTGCTCCTTGTCATTCTTAATGTATGCCGGGCAAAGCGATGAGTTCTTTTGGGTGAACATGCGGTCAATATAATACCACGCCAAGAGTGCACGATTCTTGCCATAGTCGACATTATTGCTCAACGAAGCCTCAGGGAAAAGGCCTCCATTGGGGTCGTTTGGAGTAGATGCCAAGAACCATGAATATGGTGAACGGATGTCGATAGTGTTTTGCGATGTCTCGAAATCGTCGAGATACGAACTACCGGCATTTGTTCCAGTTTTTTTCTTATGTGGAATAAGTTGGGCAAACTCGCCTTGCATGCTGATTGTCGACGGGGCGGTGGCATTGACCGTGGGGATGGCATTCAACCAATTGGTGAGCCACATAAAGTTCTTGTTGTACGAAAAATTGACACCCCAAATGGTGTTGTTAATCAATTCATCGCCAAGGCTCACTTTCTCCGTCAACGGTTTTTCAGAAAAATGCATCAATGTGGCACCCACATTGAAATCCTTGTTGAACTGATAGTTCATGTCAAGGCCGAGAAGCGTCTTGCGTTGGGTGCTGTACATCGACTGGTTTTCAAGAGACACACTGATATTGGTACCCGAGTCAATGATACTTTGGTTAGTGATTGTCACCGTACCCATATTGTAGTCTACGGTATAGTCGCTATTCTCTGTCAATGTAACGCCGCCAGCGGTAACGACAACCGAACCTCGAGGCACATTCATCGCATTCAACCGGATTGTAGAGCCGGATGATGCCTGATACTCTCCTGTCAATATGAACTTGTTCTTGTCTTGAAATTGCTTTGCTACAGTTTGTGTCGAGTCATATAGTTCGTGGTAGCAATACTTTTCGGCATCTGCAGGATTGGTGAGTTGCTTGGCGAGATAGTCGCCAAACGGTTCAACAACAGGGAAAATCACCTTACCTTGCGCTGCATTGATGGTATAACCATCGATGAAATCGTAGAAGCCGTCAGGGTTGCTTTCGTTGTTGGAATCGAGACGGTCTACGTTAAGCACTTGAATCAACGGTTTGTTGCGGATAGGGTCTGCCGGAAGATATTGAACAGCCACCCCCGTTGAATCGCTCATGTACTTGACATTGAGTTTGAATTTGCTTTTCTGCACTTGGTATGCACCAAGAGAATAGACGTTTTTCATCATCAAGTCCCAGTTGGCAAACTTTGGAGACACAGTCGAGCCTTTGAGCATTTTCACAAAAAGAGCCTTGCTGGAGTCGGTCACATCGCTTGAAAACTCACCCACCTGATAAACCTGTCCTTGATACGTATACTCATAAGCCACAGCCAATACTTCGTCGGCATTAAGGGCTGAATTAAGCGAGATGTAGCCCAAAGTGGAATTCAGTTTGTACTCCGAGGAAGACAGCAATCGGGCGCTCTCAACTTTTTCATAGTCACGTCCGCCCTCTATACCATAGGCTTGCAACGGTTCCAATGCGGTAGACACTTGACTGATTTCGCGCGCACCAGAATAGTTGGTCTTGATTTCCGAGACAAGGTTGTTGGAATTGTTGCTTGGATTGTCGGGAGTGGCTTGCGGAATCCAGTGACTATTCTGCAGATGCTTGTTTTCACCCATATCCACAAAACCGACAAGATGGCGAGCCTCGCTATATGTGCCACGCTGGTTGGTTACCCACACCTCAATGCGGGTTATGTTCACGCCTGAAAGGACATATGGCAATTTTGATGCGTTATAGTCATAATTATCACGGAAGAAATGACCCAAGAAGAAATAGCGGTTCTTGTCATAGTCATCGGCGTTGATTGAGAATTTAGTCGTCTGCGACCCACCCTTTGTGCTGACCGTCTGCGACTCGGAGTTCTGCTGCGATGCCAATGCCGTGATTGTAAATTTGCCGAACTGCAATTTTGTTTTCAAACCGAACAACGCCGTACTTCCTTTGATAAGTGAAGACCCAGTTGTCATCGACACATTACCAGCTTCTATTGATTTGATTATCTCATCCTCCTTACCGTCATACTTGAGTTTCAGGTTTTTGGAGTCAAAATCGAACGTAGCGTCAGTGTTGTAGGTCATATTGAATTTCAACTTATCACCTACAGAGGCATCAATTGTGGCCTGTATTTTCTGGTCAAAATCGAAATATGTTTTTCGACGGGCGCTTGCTGGAAGAGCTGGATTGTCGGTCTTGTTTGACTTTATACCCATCTTAACTTGAACAGAACCCTGTGTCTTCAATTGGACGCCACCCGGGCCAAACACCTTTTCCAAAGGGCCAAGGCCAAACTTCATATCGAAGATGTTGAATTTCTTCTTGTCCTTTTGCTCAAAATTCTCAGCATTACGCTTACGATAATAATCCATCATCGAGTTGCGCACCTCCATATTGTTGTAAGCCTCAGAGGAAAGGATAAACGGAGTGGCTATTTCTTGGTCTCCGACTTTAGTGCGAACCACATAAGTATCTGTCTTATAATCGTATTCCACCTCCGTCTTGATATTCGACGGATCCTTAAGATCCATGGCTTGACGGTCTTGACCAAGCAACTCATCATAGCCAGGAGTAACAGTTTGCTTTACAGGATAATGCAAACTTGTAGAATCTGTTGCAGCGCTTTTACCAGTGAAAATTGTGGGCGGTGCGGCAACAGTTGATTTGTTATATTGTGCAAAACCAATGCTATAGACGGAATAGAGCACTATCCCGGCTATAAGCATCAGTATATATTTTTTCTGTCCTCGGTTGTTCATTTAATAAAACAAGGTTGTTACTAAATGCCGGAGCGAGGCGAGATCGGCTACAACATCTTCAATGCCTTCTTAATCAGACTTTCGACCTTGTCGTCCGGGCTCTCCTTCAAAAGATTTCCTACAGTCTTTTGCACTGCTGCCTGTGGAAATCCGAGCATTACGAGTGCTGCGACAGCTTCCTCATAAGCCTCCGACTTGCTTTCCAACTGTAATATAAACGTATCTTCACCCTGTTTTATTTTATCCTTGAGGTCAACAATTATGCGTTGTGCTGTTTTTGCGCCAATTCCCTTCACTCCCTTCAACAAATTAACGTTGCCAGAAGCGATTACTCCTTTCAAGTCAGATGTGGTAAATGACGACAAAATCATGCGGGCAGTGTTCGGACCGACACCTGATACCGAGATAAGCAATACAAACAATTCACGCTCCTCCTTGCTTGCGAAGCCAAAGAGCACATGGGCATCTTCACGTATAGACTCATACGCATAAACCTTCGACTGCTTCTGATTTTGCAACAGGGTGTAGGTGTTAAGCGAGATGTTGAGCATATACCCTACTCCTCCACATTCCACG
>CAVAOU010000055.1:0-8629 GCA_963590085.1 Senegalimassilia sp.
GGACCCTCCTGCGCGTAGCGTTTGCCCAACTCGATGGCGGCGAGCAACGTGACAGCCTTCGCGTCGCCAACGCCTTTGAATGAGCGTACGAGGTTTTTGATTGTGCGGCGCGAGAGTTCCTGCAGGCTGTTGCCCGACTCGGCAAGGATGCGCTGCGACAGACTGATTACCGACTCTCCCGGCGTGCCGCTGCCAAGGAGCAATGCTATAAGTTCGGTGGTGGTGAGGGCGTCCACTCCCAGCGCCAGCGCCTTTTCGCGCGGTCGGTCCTCCTGCGAGAGGTCGGAGATGCGGCTGGAGCGGTAGGGCTTGTCCATGGTTATTTGCCTTTGCGGATGGCTATCTCCTCGTTGATGTTACGGCCGCGGCGCAGAACGATTTTGGTGAAAAACGCCTTCAGGAATCCGCATCCGTAGCCGCCCAACTGAATCACGCTTGCCGCGATGGACAGCGCTGCAATCTTCAGCCGCTTTGTTTCAGCCCATGCGCAGGCAAACACCGCCATCAGGTAAGCCACCAGCGGAAGAATCCACATCCAGTGGACGAACACAGCCAGCAGAACCATAGCCACCACGCCCATCACGAATACGGCAGGCAGCCAGTGCACCAGTTTCAGCGACTCAGGGTAAAGCAGATAGAGAGTGATGCGCGACATGCCGAACACGTAGACCTGTCGGCAGAACAGGCGCATATTGACGCGGCGCTTGTGGTAGACATAGGCGTCGCGGATGAGTGCAATCGAGAATCCCGCCTTGCGGATGCGTGTGCTCATGTCGATGTCCTCCGAAAACATCTCGCGGAAGCCGCCAACCGTTTCCCACACCTTGCGCGAGAAACCCATGTTGAACGTGCGCGGCACGAACTTCTCCAGTTGCACCTTGCCGCCGCGGATGCCGCCCGTGGTGAGGAACGACGTCATCGAGTAGTTGATGGCCTTCTGCGTGTCGCTAAACGAACTGTGGGCAGCGTCGGGCCCGCCGAAGCAGTCTACAGGATGCTCCTTGAGCGCCTTGGCGAGAGTGTCGATGTAGTGGTCGGGGATTACGCAGTCGGAGTCGAAAAACAGAAAATAATCGCCCGAGGCATGCTCCATGCCGTAGTTGCGGGCAATGCTCCGTCCCTCGTTCTCCTTGTAGAAATATTTCACGTCGACGCGGTCGGCAAACTCAGCCACCACGCCGTCGCAACGCTGCGTAGAGCCGTCCTCCACGATTACCGCCTCAAAGTCCTTGCTCGTTTGTCGGGCAAGGCTGTCGAGAAGGTCGCGCACCTCGTCGATGCGGTTGTAGACGGGGATGATTATAGAGAAATGAGCCATCGGCAGCGGTGATTATTTTGCGAGCAGTTCGTCGACCTTGGCAGCCAGTTCCTCGCCGCGGAGGTCGCGCGCCACGATAGTTCCGTCGGGCGCAAAGATGATGATGTGGGGGATGCCGCGAACACCGTAGATGTCGGTAGGCACAGCCTGAGCATTGTCAATCACCGTCCAAGGCAACGACAGTTCCTTGACGCATTTCTGCGTGTCGGCAGGCTCATCCCATACGGCGAGGCCGATGACCTTCAGGCCCTTGCCGTTGTACTTGTTGTGGATGCCCTTCAGGTTAGGCATCTCGCGGCGGCACGGGCCGCACCAACTTGCGAAGAAGTCGAGCACCACATAGTCGCCCTTGCCCACGTAGTCCGACAGTTTCACCGTCTTTCCGGCGCTTGTTTTCACTGAGAAGTCGGTAAACATCTTGCCTGGGGCGGTTTTCTCGAGGTTGACGGCAACATTCTTGAACGCAGCCACGGCTTTCGACTCCTTAATCCAGTCGGCAGCGCCAACCAACAGACTGTCGATCTCCTCCACGCTCATGCCGTCGGCCACTTCCTGGAAGAGCATGTAGCCCACAGCGTTGGTCTTGTTGGCGTTGTAACTGTCGATGAGGAGTTCGCCGTTTTTCATCGCGGTCTCGTTGTAGAGCGCCTCGGCGGCCTTCATCTTCTCGTCGTTGCTCATCGACGACTTCATAATTTCGCCCTGCTTAGCCTTGTAGTCACGGCTGAGGCTGTCGAGCGCCTCGGCAACGCTCTCGTTGAGGTTGTTGAGCGGCGTGCCCTTCACTTGGCCGTTCTCGTTGATGATGGCTTCGCCCGGCTCGAGGATGAAGTTAAGCACGCGGCGGTTGTTCACCGTCAGTGCAGCAGGCACAGCCACACCGCCGTTGACCTTAGTGGTGAACGTAACGTTGCCGGCCTTCACCGTAGTGCTGTCGATGTGGGCGCGAGTGTCGAGATTCACGAGAACCACCTTCTTGCCGTTATATTCGTCGGGCATGGTGCCCTTGAGCGTCATTGTCTGCGCTGAGGCTGCTGCCGCACCAGTGAGGGCGATGGCTGCCAGGATGCTTATTTTCTTCATAGATATATGTCCTTGATTGCTTATTTGTAAAGGAAGCGACGGATGGAGCGCTTCGGAGTTTTCTCAAATTCTTCTTCGTGGATTTCCACTGCAGCCACATGCGAGTAGGCTGGGATTTCCTTGTTGAGTTGGGCGATGTTCTCGTTCATCAGTCGGTTGATGTCCTCGTCTGAGAGACCCTGCGCGCGAGCGTTGTCGTAGTCGGGATGCACCAGAGCGATGATTTTGCCGTTGCGCTCGAGCACAATCGACTCGCCCACGTAAGGCAGGTTGTTGAGTTTCTGCTCAATCTCCTCCGGATAGATGTTCTGTCCCGACGGACCGAGAATCATGTTCTTGTTGCGGCCGCGGATATAGATGAAGCCGTCGCTGTCGATGTTGCAGATGTCGCCCGTGTGGAGCCAGCCGTCGCGCAGCGCGGTGGCAGTCTCTTCAGGGTTCTTGTAGTAGCCCAGCATCACGTTGGCGCCGCGCACGAGAAGTTCGCCGGCGATGTTCTCAGGGTCGGCAGAGTCGACCATCACCTCCACGTTGTCGGTAGGGAGGCCGCAAGCGCCCGGACGGTTGATTTCGTGGCCGGCGTAGGAGATGAGCGGAGCGCACTCCGTCATGCCGTAGCCCACGGTGTATGGGAAGTTGATGCGGCGGAGGAATTTCTCCACGTCGGCGTTGAGAGCCGCGCCGCCAATGATTATTTCGAAGAGTTGTCCGCCAAACGTCTCGTTGAGGCGCGCCTTGATTTTGGCAAGCAGGCGGTCGTTGACAAACGGCATGGTCATCAGGAGTTTCATCACAGGCTTGTCGAGCAGCGGGAACACCTTGGTCTTGATGATTTTCTCAAGCACCAGAGGCACCGTGATGATCAGTCGCGGACGAGCCTTGGCGAAGGCGTCCATGATGATCTTAGGCGACGGCACGCGTGTGAGGAAGTTGATGTGGCATCCCTTTGCCAGCGGGTGGAGCATCTCGATGGAGAGGCCGAACATGTGGGCAAGCGGGAGCATGCAGATTGTTTCGTCGCCCGGGCCGAGCCACGACAGTTTGGTGAGCGCAAAGGCGATGTTCGACGAGATTGCGCGGTAGGGCACCATTACACCCTTCGAAAAGCCCGTAGAGCCCGAAGTGTAGTTGATGATGGCGAGTTGCTCCATGTCGGGAGTTTTGTAGACCACATCGTTGGCGGTGAACCGCTCCGGGTAGCGCTGTCCGAAAATCTCGTTGAGGTGGGCGCGGGCGTACTTTATGTTTTCGTTGTTCGACTCGAGCAGCGAGTAGTCGGCAATGTCGAAAGCCGCCTCGATTTGCTGCGTTGTCGACAGGTCGAGTTGCTTGTAGATGTTCTGGTCGCAGAACAGGATGCGCGAATCCGAGTGGTTGAGGATGTGGTGCACCTGCTCAGGCTTGAACTCGTGGAGAATAGGCACTGGCACAGCGCCGTAGGTCAGCCCTGCGATGAAGGCCACAGCCCATTGCGTACTGTTTTTGCCGCAGAGAGCAATCTTGTCGCCCTCCTTGATGCCGGCATGTTCAAACAAAAGGTGGAGTTTCGCTACTTTGCGTGCGATGTCGCGGTATTGTAAAGAGATGCCGCCGAAATCGGTTAAAGCCAGTTCCTCCCAGTTCTTCTGTATTGAATTTTGAAGGATTTCATTAATATGTTGCATATTGAATGATCGTTATCGTTTCTGCAAAAATAGGCATAATTAACGGATTAATAATAATAGAAAGGCCGAAAAATGACGGTGAGGGCGGCGGGCGGCGCGTGGAAGGCGCATAAAAAAAGCGTGCCGGGGTCGGCACGCTTTTGCGGTATAGCCTTGGGAGTTAGTCGAAGATGTGCTTCAACCGGCTGAATATTCTGCATTTGTCGCTCTCCGACGGCTTGAAGTTGTCGGAGTCGCGCATGCGCTCAATGTCTTTCTTCTCGTCGGCAGTCAGATGCTCAGGCGTGTAGATCATCACGTTGATGAGTTCGTCGCCGCATCCGCCTCCGTGCATGGCCGGGATGCCCTTGCCACGCATGCGCAGCACCTTGCCCGACTGCGTGCCAGGCTCGATGGTGACGCGCGCACGGCCGTCGACCGTAGGCACTTCCACCTTGCCGCCGAGCACCGCCGTTGGGAAGTCGAGCATCAGGTTGTAGGTGATGTCGTTCTCGTCGCGCACCAGTTCAGGGTGCTTCTCCTCGCTCACCTGGATGAGCAGGTCGCCCGTGATGCCTCCGCGGCGCGCTGCGTTGCCCTTGCCGCTCATGCTGAGCGTCATGCCGTCGGCCACGCCGGCAGGGATGTTTACGCTGATGATTTCCTCCTTGCGCTCCACTCCCTCGCCGTGGCAATGCGGACATTGCTCAGAGATGACCTTGCCCTCGCCGTGGCAGTCGGGACACGGCGACTGCGTCTGCGCCATGCCGAGGATGGTGCGCTGCACGCGGGTAACCACGCCCGTGCCGTTACACGTAGAGCAGGTGTGGAAGGCAGTGCCGTCCTTTGCGCCCGTGCCCTTGCAGTGCTCGCAAGGCACGTATCTGTTAATCTTGAATTTCTTCGTTGTGCCGTGCACCACCTCCTTCAGCGTAACCTTCACGTTGATGCGCAGGTCGCTGCCGCGGTTCATGCGGCGGCTGCGGCCGCCACCGCCAAATCCTCCGCCGCTAAAGCCGCCGAAGATGTCGCCAAACTGGCTGAAGATGTCCTCCATCGAGAACCCTCCGTAGCCGCCGGCGCCACCGCCTCCGAATCCTTGCGGACCCATGTTGTGGCCAAACTGGTCGTAGCGGGCGCGCTTGTCGGGGTTGCTGAGCACGTCGTAGGCCTCAGCCGCTTCCTTGAATTTCTCCTCGGCTTCCTTGTCGCCGGGGTTTCTATCTGGGTGATATTGGATTGCTTTCTTGCGGTAGGCTTTCTTTATCTCGTCGGCCGTTGCTTTCTTGTCAACGCCGAGCACTTCGTAGTAATCTCTCTTTTCGCTCATTGTAAGCCTCCTTTATTTATTGTCCCACAACAACTTTGCTGTGACGGATCACCTTGTCGTTCATCGTGTAGCCCTTAGCCACAGTGTCGATGACCTTGCCCTTCTTCGACTCGTCGTCGGTAGGGAAGGTGGTCACTGCCTCGTGGTATTCGGTGTCGAAGTCGGCATCGGTGGAGTCGATGGCCTTCACGCCGTTCTTCTCCAGATATTTCACAAACTTGCTGTAGATCAGGTTCACGCCCTCCTTGATGCTGTCCACGTCGTCGCTCTTCTCCGATGCCTGGATGGCACGCTCGAAGTCGTCGATTACGGGCAGAAGGTCCTTCATCGCGCTTTCGGCAGCGTTCTTGATGAGGTCCTGTTTCTCCTTCAGGGTGCGTTTGCGGAAATTGTCAAATTCGGCAAGGAGGAACATGTATTCCTTCTGAGCCTTCTCGAGTTGCTGCTTGGTCTCGTCGAGTTGCTTCTGGAGCGCCTCCTCTGCTGTAGGCTCTTCTGCCTCGACGGTAGTTTCTTCAGCCGCTTCGGCGGTTGCTTCCACTTCCGGCATCTCGGCCGACTGTCCTTGCTGTTCTTTCAAGTCTTTCTTTGATTCTTCTGACATGATATATCGTTTTTTTCTATTTTCGGGATTGTTATCAAATCAGCCTTATCAAAAAGTCTGCCAAACTTTCAGTATGGCACTGTCTCAGAGTTTCAGTTTGTATAATAGATGCTCTTGGCATCCGGCAACAAATGCGTCTGCCAAATTGTCACTCCCGAAAATGCCGAATATGGCAGAGCCCGAGCCCGACATCGAAGCGTAGAGAGCGCCGGCGTCGTAGAGCGACTGCTTCAGCGCCGCCAACTGGGGATGCTGCGGGAAGATGCTCGCTTCGAAATCGTTGACAAGGCTGTCTTTCCACTTCTCCACGGGCATGGCAATCAGCGCGGCAATGTCGGTGGCGGGCATCTTGGGCGTTACTCCGGCATAGGCGGCGGCTGTGGGCACCGACACGTCGGGCTTCACCACCACCATCGTCTTCCCGCGCAGGTCGACCTCCACTGGGCTGAGCACGTCGCCGATGCCCCGCGCCGTCATCGGGCGGTTGTAGGCAAAAAACGGACAGTCGGCGCCGAGGCGCTTCACCCTGCGGGCAATGCCCTCATCGTCGAGGCCGAGCGCAAACATCGAGTTGAGGATGCGTGCCACCGCCGTAGCGTCCGACGAGCCGCCGCCGAGGCCTGCGCCGTCGGGGATGTGCTTGTAGAGATGGATCGCAACCGGCGGCAGCGAAAACTCCTCCGCCAGCATGCGGTAAGCCTTCATCACGAGGTTTTTCTCCGGCGGACAGTCAACGCGGTTGCCGTAGGTAAACAGTTCGGTCGTTTCCGCCCGTACCACCTCCACCGCATCGCATAGCGGAATGGGATAGAACACCGTTGAAATGTCGTGGTACCCGTCTTCGCGCTTCCGCTCGATGAAGAGTCCGAGATTGATTTTTGCGTTTGGGAATGCTATCATTGTTGTAGTTTTTTCGTTGGGTCAAGCCAAAAGTCGATGTATTGCTGCGCCACCTTGCGGTAGTCGTGGTGGCGCTCAATGTAGAGGCGGCTCTCGTCGCTGAGGCGGGCAATCCGTTCGGGATGGAGCGCCAATTGCTCGAGTTTGTCGCGCACGTCGTCGTAGTCGGGCACCACGTTGACGATGGGGCGCAACTCCTTTTCGCCCAGGATGTCGTAGTTCTCCGGCTCGCCGCCGCCCACGAGCACCAGTCCTTTCGCCATGGCGAGGAGTCCGTTCATGGCGGGCGTGTAGGAATAGAGTTGGTCGAGGAGCACATGGCTCGTGTCCATCATGTGCTGGTACACCGGAAACGGCACCGATTCCGCCCGTACCACCTCGCACTTGTCGGGATGGGCTGCAGCAACGCTCTCGAGGGCGCGGAGCATCACTTCGGTGCCCTTGTAGCGGCCGCGCGTCTTCTGCACGCCGATGAAGAAGCGCACCTTGTCGGCAACTGGTGGCGCCGTGCGCACCGTGGTGTCGGTGTTGATGGGGAAGGGGATGAACCGCGTCTTGCCTGGGAACACCTGGTTGTAGCAGGCATAGTATTCGTAGAGCCCCGCCACGATGCCGTCGCAGTCGGCGGCAATCTCTTGGTTGAGGCGTCCTTTCTCCGTGCCTATCCAATCGCGCACCTCCGCCATGGCGATGTCGTCGGTGCGGAGGCGGGAGCCGAAATTGAAGTCGGAGTAGCGGAACGTCTGCGTGGTGCGGCACACGTTCACCCAATAGTAGTCCATGCCGTATGCCCCGAGAAACACCCGCTTGTTGTGGCGGCGCAGATAGTCGTAGATGGGGCGGATGCGCTCCGCTTTCAGTTCGAAAAACAGCGGGTTGATGATTTGCACCACATCGTAGCCGCGCATCTTCCTCAATGCCCACCACACTTTGGCGAAATAGCGCATGGTGTCGGCTTTGCCGCCCGATTGGCGCACGAGGTCAATGTCGCGCGGGTAGTTCTTCCAGAAGTCGCCGTTCGACGCCACGCACACCTCGTGGCCGAGCGCTCGGAGGCCTTCGGCAAGAGTCCAGTGCACGTTGCTGTATTCGCCTATGAGTAGTATCTTCATCGTTGTTTCAGTAAAAATTTCATTGTCCGCAGTTTCCATCGGCGGTTGGTGAGGCGGCGGAACAGGCGGTAGCGCCATGTGTAGCGCGCCTTGGGCAGTGGCCACAACCCTTCCGCGGCAAGGCGGTCGGCAATGCCGATGGCTGCCGATGCCGTAGGCAGGTCGGTGAGTGCGGTGTAGAGTATTCCCAGCGCCAACTGGTTGCAGCGCCGGGTGTATGCCCGCCGCAGACGGTCGTCGGTGGTTTCCGTCGCCGACTGGTTCATCCTTGAGAGGATGAGCATCATGTCGTCGAAGCGTTTCGTCAACTGGCTGTTGTTGCGGTTGTTGGTTATCGAGCCCTGCCGCTGGTAGTAGGCGTAGCAAACGGCGTCGGTAGCAATCACCTTGCCGCTGTTGGCTATCAGGCGGGGCGTGAAGTCTTCGTCCTCATGGAAAATCCCAGGAACAAAGCGCAGGTTGCCGAGCGCTTGCTTTCGGAACACGTAGCACCACGCGCCGGCGAAGATGTTGCGGTTGAGCATATAGTCAATGCCGTCTGCAAACTGCTCACTGGCAATCGCCCGCGGCTCTTCATCGGTAAGGCTTTGGCTGAACACTTTCTTGTGGCGGAACAGCAGCATGTCGGGCCGCTCCTTC
>CAVAOU010000056.1:0-8567 GCA_963590085.1 Senegalimassilia sp.
TCAAGAAGTTGACAAATACCACCCCACAGAAGTGGCTCATCGACAAGCGTCTCACTGAAGCCCACCGTATGCTCTCGCAAGGAGGCAACCGCAAAATACAGGAGGTAATGACCAGCGTAGGCTTTTCCAATCTGTCCTTTTTCTCTCGCAGTTACAAAGAGAAATTCGGGCATTCTCCAACTGACACGGAGCCAGAGGATGCACGATAGATGGTTTCCTATGGACTCAATTTCTATATTGGTTGACACAAAAAAATCCGCATAACTCATTGAGTTATGCGGATTTGTCTATCTATACCTTTCGGTAGTTGTCAGTACTTATTTAACTTCTTCGAAGTCGGCGTCTTGGACGGTGTTGCCGTCGTTGTTGCCGCCTTGCTGCTGTGCACCGGCATTAGGGTTGAAGCCTGCACCCGCGCCTGGGTTTGCACCGCCGGCCTGTTGCTGTGCGTTGTAGATGTCCTGTGCGGCTGTCTGCAATGCAGTGTTCAACTTTTCGATGGCAGGGTCGATAGCGTCGATGTTCTGAGCCTTGTGGATTTCCTTCAGTTCGTTGAGCGCCTGCTCCACTGCTGCACGTTTGTCGGCAGGGAATTTGTCGCCCAGTTCCTTCAACTGCTTCTCAGTCTGGAAGATTACGGCGTCGGCCTTGTTGATTTTGTCGGCGCGCTCTTTCTCCTTGGCGTCGGAAGCGGCATTGGCTGCTGCCTCGTCCTTCATACGCTTGATCTCTTCGTCGCTCAAGCCACTTGAAGCCTCGATGCGGATGCTCTGCTCTTTGCCTGTGGCTTTGTCTTTTGCCGACACGTTGAGGATACCATTTGCGTCAATCTCGAATGTAACTTCGATTTGAGGTATGCCACGTGGGGCTGGTGCGATGCCGTCGAGGTGGAAGCGACCGAGCGATTTGTCGTCGCGAGCCATTGGACGCTCACCCTGAAGCACGTTGATTTCAACCGATGGCTGGTTGTCGGCAGCCGTTGAGAACGTTTCGCTCTTGCGGGTAGGGATGGTTGTGTTGGCCTCGATAAGTTTTGTCATCACGCCACCGAGAGTCTCGATGCCGACCGACAATGGAACTACGTCGAGAAGAAGCACATCCTTCACGTCGCCGCTGAGCACACCGCCCTGGATTGCTGCACCTACGGCAACCACTTCGTCAGGGTTGACACCCTTTGAAGGAGCCTTGCCGAAGAACTTTTGAACGATTTCCTGAACAGCAGGGATACGAGTAGAACCACCCACGAGGATAACGTCGTCGATGTCGGCTGCTGTAAGGCCTGCGTCCTTCAATGCCTGCTGGCAAGGAACGATCGTTGCCTGGATAAGGCTGTCGCAGAGTTGCTCGAACTTTGCACGGGTCAAGGTCTTTACCAAGTGTTTAGGCACACCGTTTACCGGCATGATGTATGGCAAGTTGATTTCTGTCGAAGTAGAGCTTGACAGCTCGATTTTTGCCTTTTCTGCGGCCTCTTTCAAGCGTTGCAAAGCCATCGGATCCTGACGGAGGTCAACGCCTTCGTCATTTTTGAACTCGTCAGCCAACCAGTCGATAATCTTGTGGTCGAAGTCATCGCCACCGAGGTGAGTATCACCGTTTGTCGATTTCACTTCAAACACACCGTCGCCCAACTCAAGGATTGAGATATCGAATGTACCGCCACCGAGGTCGAACACTGCAATCTTCTTGTCGCTCTGGCTCTTGTCCAAACCGTAGGCGAGCGCTGCTGCTGTAGGCTCGTTGACGATACGGCGAACGTTGAGTCCTGCAATTTCGCCTGCCTCCTTAGTTGCCTGACGCTGAGAGTCGTTGAAGTAGGCTGGCACTGTGATTACGGCTTCCGTTACAGTCTGTCCGAGGTAGTCCTCTGCGGTTTTCTTCATCTTTTGAAGAATCATTGCTGAGATTTCCTGCGGAGTGTACTGGCGACCGTCGATGTCGACACGCGGAGTGTTGTTGTCGCCTTGAGCCACTTTGTAAGGCACGCGGGCGATTTCCTTCTGTACGCGGTCGTAGGTTTCACCCATGAAACGCTTGATGGAGAACACCGTGCGGGTCGGGTTGGTGATTGCCTGACGTTTTGCAGGGTCACCGATTTTTCTTTCGCCGCCATCGATGAAGGCAACGATTGAAGGCGTTGTGTTGCGGCCTTCGCTGTTAGGGATAACTACAGGGTCTTTACCCTCGAGAACTGCTACGCAAGAGTTCGTAGTACCTAAGTCTATACCAATGATTTTACCCATGATTCTATATTTTTTATTTGTTATTAATCAAGTTTCTTTTGCCTCGCTCTTTGCGAGCTCAGCACTCACTGATTAACAAATCGCGTGCCAAAGTGCAGGCGATTATTTAGCCTGTGTGCCGAGGCTGACATATAGTCAGTTTCGTACTGACAAATTGGTTTTATTTATTTCTTCTTTACTATAATTTTATAAATAAAAAAGTTGTTATTGACTTTTTTATCGTAATTTTGTGAACAAGTAATCTTATTGGAGAACTTTTAAAATTTAAATATTATGAATATTTCTCACATCGAACATTTGGGAATCGCAGTCAAGAGTCTTGACGCAGCAATCCCTTATTATGAAAACGTACTCGGCGTTAAATGCTATTCTATCGAAGAGGTTGCAGACCAGAAGGTTAAGACCGCATTCTTTAAGGTGGGTCAGACAAAACTCGAACTTCTTGAGCCGACATCTGACGACAGCACAATCGCTAAGTTCATCGAGAAGCGCGGTGAAGGCATTCATCACCTTGCATTTGCAGTTGCCGACGGCGTTGCCAATGCTTTGGCGGAGGTGGAAGAGAAAGGCGTACGCCTCATCGACAAGGCTCCGCGCAAAGGCGCAGAGGGCTTGAACATCGCATTTCTTCACCCGAAGTCAACTCTCGGCGTATTGACAGAACTTTGTGAAAAACCAGAATAAGAACTCTAACTATTAAGTACTAAATATGAGCAATCAACTTGAAAAAGTGCAGGAGCTTATCGCCTTGCGCGAGCAAGCACGTCTTGGCGGTGGTGAAAAGGCTATTGCCAAGCAGCACGAAAGAGGCAAATACACTGCCCGTGAACGTATCGCCCAACTTCTTGACGAAGGAAGTTTTGAGGAATTGGATATGTTCGTACAGCACCGTTGTACAAACTTCGGTCAGGACAAAAAGCACTATCTCGGCGACGGCGTGGTAACCGGTTACGGTACAATCGACGGTCGCCTTGTTTATGTCTTTGCGCAGGATTTCACCGTTTGGGGTGGCTCATTGTCGGAAGCAATGGCAATGAAGATCTGCAAGATCATGGACATGGCAATGAAGATGGGCGCTCCTGTTATCGGCTTGAACGACTCGGGTGGCGCACGTATCCAGGAGGGTATCAATGCTCTTGCAGGCTATGCTGAAATCTTTGAGCGCAACATCCTCGCTTCTGGTGTAGTGCCTCAAATCTCTGCAATCCTCGGCCCGTGTGCCGGTGGTGCCGTTTATTCTCCGGCATTGACCGACTTCACAATCATGACCAAGGGCATCTCTTACATGTTCCTTACCGGTCCTAAGGTCGTAAAGACAGTGACAGGCGAGGACGTGACACAAGAGCAACTCGGTGGCGCAGTTATGCACACCACAAAGTCGGGTGTGGCTCACTTCGCAACTGAAGACGGCGAGGAAGCATTGCAACTCATCCGCAAACTCCTCAGCTTCATCCCACAGAACAACCTCGAAGAGGCTCCTCTCGTAAAATGCACCGACCCAATCGACCGCTTGGAAGACTCGTTGAACGAAATCGTTCCTGACTCTCCAAACAAGGCTTACGATATGTATCAGGTTATCGGCGCAATCATCGACAATGGCGAGTTCCTTGAAGTGCAACGTGACTATGCAAAGAACATCATCATCGGTTTCGCACGCTTCAACGGCCAGTCTGTTGGTATCGTAGCCAACCAGCCTAAATATCTTGCTGGCGTGCTCGACTGCAACGCATCGCGCAAGGCTGCGCGCTTCGTACGCTTCTGCGACGCTTTCAACATTCCTTTGGTATCGCTCGTCGACGTTCCTGGATTCCTTCCTGGTACAGGTCAAGAGTACAACGCAGTTATCCTCCACGGTGCAAAATTGCTTTACGCCTACGGCGAAGCTACTGTGCCTAAAGTTACGGTTACAATCCGCAAGAGCTACGGCGGTAGCCACATTGTGATGAGCTGTAAGCAACTCCGTGGCGACATGAACTACGCATGGCCATCGGCAGAAATCGCCGTTATGGGTGCATCGGGTGCCGCTGAGGTGCTCTACATGAAAGAGGCTAAGACTCAGGAAGACCCGAAGGCGTTCATCGCACAGAAGGAGAAAGAGTACACCGACCTGTTCTGCAACCCATACAATGCAGCAAAATATGGCTACATCGATGACGTTATCGAGCCACGCAACACTCGTTTCCGCATCATCCGCGCTTTGCAGCAATTGGCAACAAAGAAACTTTCGAACCCTGCCAAGAAGCACGGCAATATACCTTTATAATAGTCAACGTGTATGAAAAGAAGATTTTTAACACTGTTGTTGCTCTGCACACTGTGCATTGCCGGCATCTCAGCACAAGGCCGCAAAGGCGTGTGCATCAACGAGGTGATGGTGCAGAACAACGACAACTACGTAGATGACTACGGGATGCGCCATGCGTGGATTGAACTGTTCAACTCCACTTTCGGCACGGTCGACATCGCAAGCATGTATCTGACCGACGACCAGGCAAACCCACGCAAATACCCAATCCCGAGAATGGATGTCAACACAGAGATTCCACCGCGTCAACATGTGGTTTTCTGGTGCGACAACGAGCCGAATAAAGGTACTTTCCACGTCAACTTCTCTTTGAAGGCTGGCCAGGAAAACAAGATTTATCTTTACGACAGCGACGGCGTGACTTTGATCGACGAGGTAACTGTTCCTGCAACATTGCATGAAGGAGAATCCTATGCCCGCAAGGCTGACGGCGTGAAGGCCGCCAACGATGCCGAGGCATGGGAAGTGCGCGACGGAAGCAACGAGAAGTACATCACTCCAAGCAGCAACAACATCATTATCGACAAGAATGAGAAAATCGAGAACTTCCAGAACCACGACAAGAGTGGCCTTGGCATGACAGTCATGGCTATGGCAATCGTGTTTATCTCATTGATAATCCTTAGCTTGTGTTTCTCAGGTGTTGGATTGTTCCACGCAAAGAAAGCCCGCGAAAAGAAGCAGGCTGCAACTGGCACGGTCGACGAGACCAAGCCGTTGATGGCAGGCCTCGATTCTGGCGAAGAAATTGCCGCAATCTGCATGGCTCTTCACGAGCATCTCAACATGCACGACAAGGAGGATTTTGTGCTCACCATCAACAAGGTGAAACGTGCTTATTCTCCATGGAACTCTAAGATTTATTCACTCCGTGAGTTGCCTCACAAATAATCCAACTCCATTTAATGACAAAAACGTTATGAAAGAATATAAATATAAAATCAACGGACAAGAATACAAAGTTGCCGTAGGCGACATTGACAACAATGTGGCAGAGGTTACGGTCAACGGTACACCCTACACCGTAGAACTCGAGCAGTCTGCTGCTCCTGTTCCGGTCAAGTCTGTAAAGCCGGCTGCTGCTCCACGCACTGAGTCGGGCGCTAAAGTTGTTGCCAAGCCAGTTGCTGCTGGTGGCGCAGGTGCTGTCAAGGCTCCGCTCCCAGGCGTAATCCTCGACATCAAGGTAGCCGTAGGCGACACTGTTGCTGCTGGCGACACTGTAGTAGTGCTCGAGGCCATGAAGATGGAAAACAACATCCATGCCGACAAGGGTGGCGTTGTCAAATCAATTTGTGTAAACAAGGGCGATTCTGTGCTTGAGGGTGCAGACTTGGTCGTATTGGGATAATTAAGTTATGGATTTAGTTAGTTTCTTAGGCCAAAACTTTCAGCGCTTCTGGGAATACACAGGTTTCGCCAATGCGACTCCTGAGCATTTCGTGATGCTCGCTGTGGGCTTGCTGTTTATTTGGCTTGCCATAAAGAAGAATTTCGAGCCGTTGCTTCTCGTTCCGATTGGCTTCGGTATCCTTGTTGGAAACATCCCTTTCAAATTGGACGCAGGCCTTGAGGTCGGCATCTATGAGCAGGGATCAGTGCTTAATATCCTCTACGACGGCGTTAGCGCAGGATGGTATCCTCCATTGATTTTCTTGGGAATCGGTGCGATGACCGACTTTTCTGCCCTTATCGCCAACCCTAAGTTGATGCTTATCGGAGCAGCTGCTCAGTTTGGTATCTTCGGTGCTTACATCGTGGCTATGGCCATCGGTTTCGCTCCTGACCAGGCTGGTGCAATCGCAATTATTGGTGGCGCCGACGGTCCAACAGCCATCTTCCTTTCGTCGAAATTGGCTCCTAACCTGATGGGTGCAATTGCCGTGTCGGCTTACTCCTACATGGCTCTCGTGCCGCTGATTCAGCCGCCGATCATGCGCCTGCTCACCACAAAGAAAGAGCGCGTAATCAAGATGAAACCGGCGCGTGCCGTGTCGCAGAACGAGAAAATCATGTTCCCGATCATTGGCTTGCTCCTCACTTGCTTCGTTGTGCCTTCAGCACTTCCGTTGCTCGGCATGCTCTTCTTCGGTAACTTGCTCCGCGAGAGTGGTGTTACAACCCGTCTTGCCAAGACTGCAAGCAACGCGCTGAACGACATCATCGTGATGCTTCTCGGCTTGACAGTGGGTGCATCGACTCAGGCATCTGAGTTCTTGACATTCGACACATTGAAGATTTTCTTCCTCGGCGCAATGGCGTTTATCATCGCTTCTGCATCAGGTGTGCTCTTCGTCAAGTTCTTCAACCTGTTCTTGCCAAGCAGCAAAAAAATCAATCCGCTCATTGGCAACGCAGGCGTTTCTGCCGTTCCAATGTCGGCTCGTATCTCAAACAACATCGGTTTGGAATACGACTCGAGCAACTATCTGCTCATGCACGCCATGGGTCCGAACGTTGCCGGTGTGATTGGTTCAGCCGTAGCCGCTGGCGCATTGCTCGGCTTCCTCGGCTAATCATTGAGGACATAAACCTGAAAATATTCGGGGATGCATCGCAAAGATGCGTCCCCGTTTTTGTTGTGCAGTTCGCAAGAGTTAAAAAGAAGTGGAAAGTTATTGTGCTATGCTCGATTTGCACTATCTTTGTATAATATAGGCGGCATCCTGGCTTTTGGCTGGGGTGGGGCTGATTGTCAAGACTGTTTTTAATTGAAATATGAAAATAAAGAATCTTTTGATGGCGGTTGTGCTGGTTTCATTGTCGGCGATGACAATGATGGCAGCCGAGGAGAAATCCTCACTGTTCGAGTACCCTACGGTGCCCGACAAACTCACTAAGCCGGAGATGCGCGCCAACTATATGGTGGAGCACCTTTGGGACAAATGCGATTTGGAAAAGACTTCAATCACCGATTTGGAGGCATTCCACGACGCGTTTACCGACTATTTGTCGTTCTTCTCAGTTGCCGACAAGGCGGTAGTGGAGAAATCTATCAAGAAGTATGTTGAACGGGTGGTGAAGAATTCAGCCAACCTGAACCTTACAGTAGGACTTCTGCAATCGGAGGTCTACAACATGTTGAGCCAATACTGCTCCGACGAGGTTTACGGATTTTTTGTAAGCAACATCGTTGCGGCCAAGAAAGCGCCTAAGGAGTTGAAAGACTGGCTCCAACGCAATGTTAACACATTGACGAGTTCTGCTGTTGGAGCGCAAGTCGCCGATTTCCCGCTTCGCCAGTCAGCCTCTAATGCGGCGAGCCTCTACGGCCTTACTGCCGAGACTACAGTGCTGTTTTTCAACGTTCCTGACAATATCGACTGCAAAATCTGGAAAGTGCGCCTGAATGCGAGCCTTTCCGCTGGCGAGTTGATCAAAATCAACAACTTGAAAATCGTGTCGGTCTATTCGGTTGACAACTCCGAAATGGACAACCTTTTGGCTTCTGAGCCAGAAGGGTGGGAGGTGGCAAACCTTCCAGACGCTGCCGACAAGTTCGACCAGCGCCTGCGCCCAACAATCTATCTGCTTGACAAAGACAAAAAGATAACAGCCAAGTTTGTAGGCGTCGACGACCTGTTGACCGCCTTCGATGCAGTTGCACAATCTAAAGCACAACAGCAATGAAACACCGCAAACGACTGAGAAAGATTTTTGTTGCCGAGACCTACCGCACCTACGGCAACCTGTCGCGGTTCTTTATCCGCGTTTTTGCCGGAATTATGTTCATGCAGTTCGGCATCCGCCAGATGGCAAACTACGACTTCTTCGTGAAGTATTTTCCTAATCTGCTTGGACTCAGTTCGGCGGCAACGCTCGACATAATGATTGCCATCGAGATTGTGTGCTCGGCGTTCCTGATTCTGGGATTTCTTACGCGCATGTCGGTAATCCTGCCGATGGTTTCGATGATACTCGCCGAATGGTATATCATCGACAACGGACTGATGATTAGCATCGCCAATATGCCTATGGATGAGGTGGCGCTGATGTCGAGCCTGCAGTTGGGTTATGTG
>CAVAOU010000057.1:0-8513 GCA_963590085.1 Senegalimassilia sp.
GTCTGAACAGATGCCTTTCATCACATAGTTCACACTGTTGAGCGAAAATCCGTCGGGCAGATGCACCACCGGCACAGGAAGTCCGCGGAGGCAGAGAGTGCGCTGGCAACGGGTGCAGAAGAAATGCACATGAAGGTCGTCCACCTCGCAGGAACAAGAGTCGCCGCAAACGGCATACTTCAGCGCACCGCTACCGTCGTCGATGCTATGCACCAGATGATGGGAAAGGAAGAGCGCCAAGGTGCGCGACACCGTCGACTTTTCAGCCGTTACGAGCATATCCACAATGTCGATGAGCGACAACGCCTGCCGCGCCTGCATCATTGTGCGCAGGATGAGGATGCGCATGGCAGTAGGCTTGATGTCGCGCGCCTCGAGTTTCTCTACATATTCAGCCTCGTCGACCATAGCGTCTATTGGTCAAGACAAAACTTATTGATGTTGGAAATCATCTCCGACTCCGTAGAAGCGCCCATCGAGGTGTTGATGGAGCCGTCCATGTCGATATAGACAAACGTAGGCACAGCCGTAACGCCAAACACGTCGGACGCCAGTTCCTCCTCCTTGTCGATGTCCACACGATAGAAGTCGACCTTGCCGGCAAACTGCCCCGACAGTTTTTCCATCACCGGTGCCATCTGCGAGCAGGGGCCGCACCAAGTGGCATAGAAGTCGATTACGCAAGGGCGGCTACCAAGATACTGAGGCACATCGGCATTGAAGTCCATCACCTGCTTATTAAACATGTCGAGAGTAAGGTCGACAACCTTCGCCTCTCCCCCTGCGGTTTGGGTCTGCGCCTCCGCTGAGGAATTAGCAGCCGTAGAATCGGCAGAGTTATTCCCGCTGCCGCTGCACGCTGAAAGAAGCACTACCGCCGACACGGCAACCGCTGCAAAACATTTGTTCATAGCCTTTTGAGATTAGATTTTTTCAATTTTGAAGCCAGCATCGCGCACGAGTTGCTCGATTACCGCATCTGCAGGCTCAGCGGCAGAGACAGAGAGCACACGGTCGGCAGAATTGAGGTCGATTGACCAGTCACCGTCACTGAGGACAGTCGACAACTTCTCGCCGATAGCCTTAACACACCCGGCACACTTGGCCGAAGTCTTGAATTTCCGTTCCATAACTTTGATTTTGAGTGCAAAGATAGTGCAAGCCGAGAGAAGAGCAAAACAAGTTCACTTGATTTTGCTCTACCGAGGCGCCGCCTATCTTATCAAAAGATAGTGCAAATCGAGAGCAAAACATTCAAGCTCGCTTGAAAATGTTTTGCCGAGATGAAGCCTATCTTATTCAAAGATAGTGCAAGCCGAGAGCGGGAGCATTTGCAAAAAAGTGCTAACGAATATGAAATGAATATTAAATCCTTCGATTTTGCTTTCATTTTTCCATAAATCGCAAATAAAACAATCGTTTTACTACAAATTCGCTCATTTTTTCTAACATTTGTTTGTTGTTCTCTTATTTTTGGCTAACTTTGCAATCAATTTGTAAGTAAACAGAGGTTAAAAGCGGGATTATGACAGATAAATTAAATCAGCAACAGCGTATTTCTCAGAAAGCGCAAGAATCAGGCGAACAAAGCCAACAGCCCTTGGGGCTGTACGATTCATCTTACGAACACGACGCATGCGGAGTAGGCATGCTCGTCAACATCCACGGCGACAAATCGCATGAATTAGTAGACTCTGCGTTGAAGGTGCTCGAAAACATGAAGCACCGTGGAGCAGAGGGCGCCGACAACAAGACAGGCGACGGCGCCGGTATCCTTTTGCAGATACCGCACGAGTTTATCCTTCTTCAGGGCATTCCAGTGCCAGAGAAAGGCAAATACGGAACTGGTCTGATCTTCCTTCCGAAAGACGAGAAGCGCCAGTCGGCCATCCTGAGCATCATCATCGAAGAGATTGAGCGAGAGGGACTCACCCTTATGCACCTGCGCAATGTACCAGTCAACTCACAGATTCTCGGCAAGGACGCCTTGGCCACAGAGCCCGACATCAAGCAACTGTTTGTCACAGGCGTGACCGATGTCGACAATTTCGAGCGCACGCTCTACCTTATCCGCAAGCGCATAGAGCGACGCATCAACGACAAGGACTTCTATGTCGTATCTCTTTCAAGCAAAAACATAGTCTACAAGGGAATGCTCTCGTCGACACAGGTGCGCGAATACTTCCCCGACTTGACACAACCATACTTCACGAGCGGCCTCGCCCTCGTGCACTCACGCTTCAGCACCAACACGTTCCCAACGTGGAGCCTCGCGCAGCCGTTCCGCCTTTTGGCACATAACGGCGAGATCAACACCATCCGCGGCAACCGCGCATGGATGGAAGCGAGAGAGAGTGTGCTGTCGACACCGACCCTCGGCAACGTCAAGGACATCCGTCCTATCATCCAACCCGACATGAGCGACTCCGCATCGCTCGACAACGTGCTGGAATTCTTCGTGATGTCGGGCCTCAGCCTGCCGCACGCCATGGCGATGCTCGTGCCTGAGTCGTTTAACGACAAGAACCCAATCAGCGAAGACCTGAAAGCCTTCTACGAGTACCACTCCATCCTTATGGAGCCATGGGACGGACCAGCAGCGCTGCTCTTCAGCGACGGCCGCTATGCCGGCGGTATGCTCGACCGCAACGGTCTGCGTCCGGCACGCTACCTCATCACCAACAACGACATGATGGTCGTGGCGAGTGAGGCCGGCGTGATCAACTTCGAGCCGTCGGAAATCAAGGAAAAAGGCCGCCTGCAACCAGGCAAAATCCTGCTCGTCGACACCCAGGAAGGCAAAATATTCTACGACGGCGAACTCAAGGAGCAACTTGCCACGGCGCGCCCCTACCGCCAGTGGCTGTCGACCAACCGTATCGAACTCCACAACCTCCGCAGCGGACGTAAGGTGGACAACGCAGTGAGCCACTTTGGCCGCCGCCTGCGCGCCTTTGGCTTCACCCGCGAGGACATCGAGCGCACCATCATGCCAATGTGTGCCAACGGCGCCGAGCCAACGGCATCAATGGGTAACGACACCCCGCTGGCAGTGTTGAGCAACCGTCCGCAACTGCTGTTCAACTACTTCCGTCAGCAGTTTGCACAGGTAACCAACCCGGCTATCGACCCAATCCGCGAGGAACTCGTGATGTCGCTGTCGGAATATATCGGAGCCGTGGGCATGAACATCCTCGTGCCTAACGAGTCGCACTGCAAGATGGTGCGTCTGCCCCACCCCGTGCTCAACAACACCCAACTCGACATACTCTGCAACATCCGCTACAAAGGCTTCAACACAGTGAAGTTGCCGATGCTCTTCGAAGCAGCCAAAGGCAAAGCCGGACTGCAGGAAGCAATCCACGACCTCTGCCGCAAGGCTGAAGCCTCAGTCGACGAAGGCGTTAACTACATTGTGCTCACCGACGAGGACATCGATGCCGAACACGCAGCCATCCCGTCGCTGCTGGCTGTGAGTGCAGTGCACCACCACCTCATCTCGGTGCAGAAGCGTGTGCAAACCGCCCTCATCGTGAAGAGCGGCGAGATACGCGAAGTGATGCACGCTGCCCTCCTGTTGGGCTACGGAGCGAGCGCCATCAACCCGTACATGGCATTTGCCGTGCTCGACGACATTGTGCGCCGCGGCGAAGTGCAGATGGACTATCCAACAGCAGAAAAGAACTATATCAAAGCCCTGCGCAAGGGACTCTATAAGGTGATGAGCAAGATGGGCATCAGCACCATCCGCTCCTACCGCGGCGCCAAGATTTTCGAGGCCGTAGGTTTGAGCGAAGAGTTGCTGAAGGCCTATTTCGGCACATCGACCTCGACTATCGGCGGTATCCGTCTGGAAGAGATTGCCGAAAACTATAAGCGCTTCCACGACGAGGGCTTTGCCGTAGACGACGAGGAAGCGATACTGCCAAACGTAGGTCAGTTCTCCTTCCGCAAGGACGGCGAGCGCCACGCTTGGAATCCGGAGACCATCTCCACCCTCCAGTTGGCAACACGCTTGGGCAGTTACAAGAAGTTCAAGGAATTCACCAATGCCGTAGACCACAAGGCAGAGCCGATATTCCTGCGCGACTTCTTCACATTCAAGAAAAACCCTATCTCCATCGACGAGGTTGAGCCGGTGGAAGAAATCGTGAAGCACTTTGTGACCGGCGCCATGTCGTTCGGAGCAATCAGCAAAGAAGCCCACGAAGCACTGGCGCTTGCAATGAACCGCCTCGGCGCGCGCAGCAACACCGGTGAGGGCGGCGAGGACAGCGAACGCTTCCATTCAGAAGTCGACGGCGTATCGCTGTCGAGCAAGACAAAACAGATAGCATCAGGACGCTTTGGCGTGACCACCGAATACTTGGTCAACGCCGAAGAGATACAGATAAAGGTGGCACAGGGAGCGAAGCCTGGAGAAGGCGGCCAGTTGCCTGGCTTCAAGGTAAATGAGGTGATTGCTCGCACGCGTCACTCCATTCCGGGCATCTCGCTGATTTCACCTCCACCGCACCACGACATCTACTCCATCGAGGACCTCGCACAATTGATTTTCGACCTCAAGAACGTAAATCCGAAGGCCAAAATCAGCGTGAAACTCGTGGCAGAAAGCGGTGTCGGCACCATCGCAGCCGGTGTGGCAAAAGCGAAAGCCGACCTGATAGTGGTTTCGGGCGCAGAAGGCGGCACAGGAGCCTCTCCGGCATCGTCGATGCGCTACGCCGGCATCTCGCCGGAAATCGGCTTGAGCGAAACCCAGCAGACCCTCGTGCGCAACGGTTTGCGCGGCAAGGTACGCCTGCAGACCGACGGTCAACTCAAGACCGGCCACGACATCATCAGCATGGCGCTTCTCGGCGCTGAAGAGTTTGGATTCGGCACCACGGTGCTCATCGTGCTCGGCTGTGTGATGATGCGCAAATGCCACTCCAACACCTGCCCTGTGGGTGTGGCAACACAGAATCCAGAGTTGCGTGCCCACTTCCGCGGACACGCCGACTATGTGGTGAACTATTTCCGCTTCCTTGCTGAGGAAGTGCGCGAATACCTGGCAGAGATGGGCTTCCGCAAGTTTGACGACATCATCGGACGCACCGACCTCATCGAAACTACCCATTCAGCCTACAACGACAAGGCATCGCTGCTCGACTTCACCCGCATGCTTCACCGCGAGGAGAGCACGGCAGCCATCCACAACGTTGAAGACCAACAACACGACATCGACCATGTGCTTGACCGCTCAATCATCGAGGCTGCACGTCCAGCCATCGAGTGCGGCAAGGAAGTGTCGCTCGAATATGCCATCGGCAACACCGACCGCGCCGTGGGAGCAATGATTTCCGGCCTTGTGGCAGAGAAATTCGGCAACCCAGGCTTGGCCGACGAGAGCATCTCAGTGAAGTTCAAGGGCTCAGCCGGACAAAGTTTCGGAGCATTCCTTGCCCACGGCATCAGTTTCAAGCTCGAAGGCGAAGCCAACGACTATCTCGGCAAGGGCCTCAGCGGCGGCCGCATCGCAGTGATGCCACCGGTGAGAAGCAACTTTGCCGCCGAGAAGAACACCATTGCCGGCAACACCCTCCTCTACGGAGCGACGAGCGGCGAGGTCTACATCAACGGATGCGCCGGCGAGCGTTTTGCAGTGAGAAACTCAGGCGCCATTGCCGTAGTTGAAGGCGTAGGCGACCACTGCTGCGAGTATATGACCGGCGGACGCGTGGTTGTGCTCGGCGAGACAGGCCGCAACTTTGCAGCCGGCATGAGCGGCGGCGTGGCTTACGTTTGGGACCCAGACCGCAAGTTTGACTACTTCTGCAACATGGAGATGGTGGAACTCTCGCTCATCGAGGACTCTACCGCCCGCAAGGAGTTGCACGAACTCATCCGTCAGCACTACCGCTACACCGGATCGGCGCTTGCCCGCCAGATGCTTGACGAGTGGAACCGCTTCGTCGACGACTTTATCCAGGTAACGCCAATCGAGTACAAGCGAGTGCTTGCCGAAGAACAGATGCTCAAACTCCAGCAGAAGATTGCCGAAGTGCAACGCGATTATTAACAGATTCATCACAACCGATTAAAACGAAACAATATAATGGGTAATCCAAAGGCTTTTCTTACCGTCCCGCGCCAAGAGGCTGGCTATCGCCCCATCCACGACCGTATCCGCGACTTCGGAGAGGTTGAGCAGACGCTCAACACCTCTGAGCGCAAACTTCAGGCATCGCGCTGCATGGACTGCGGCGTACCGTTCTGCCACTGGGCATGTCCGCTGGGCAACCGTCCTCCAGAATTTCAGGACGCCATCTACAAAGGCAAATGGCACGAGGCGTTTGAGATACTGACAATGACCAACGACTTCCCAGAGTTTACCGGCCGCATCTGTCCAGCGCTCTGCGAGAAGAGTTGTGTGCTCAAACTCACCGCCGACGCCCCAGTGACCATCCGCGAGGACGAGGCAGCCATCGCCGAGGTGGCATTCCGCGAAGGCTATGTAGTGCCGCGCCAACCCAAGCGCAACGGCAAGCGCGTGGCAGTGATAGGTTCCGGCCCAGCCGGCCTCGCCACCGCCAACCAACTCAACCGCCGCGGCTTTGAAGTGACAGTCTACGAACGATTGGAATACATCGGCGGCCTACTCCGCTTCGGCATCCCTAACTTCAAGTTGAACAAGGCCATCATCGACCGCCGCGTGAAGATTATGGAGGACGAGGGCATCAAGTTTGAGACCAACGCCGACATCGACATACTCAACCTGCCAAAGGGATTTGACGCCTATGCCATCTGCACAGGCACACCTCAGGCACGCGACCTCAACATCCCTGGCCGCGACCTCAAGGGCATCCACTTTGCCCTCGACCTGCTTGGACAGCAGAACCGCGTGCTTGCCGGACAGACATTTACCGACTCCGAGCGCGTAACCGCCAAGGGCAAGAAAGTGCTCGTAATCGGCGGTGGCGACACTGGTAGCGACTGCATCGGCACAAGCATCCGCCAGGGCGCAACGTCGGTGACACAAATCGAGATTATGCCAAAACCGCCGGTAGGGCTCAACCCAGCCACCCCATGGCCAATGTGGCCACAGGTGCTCCGCACAAGTTCGAGCCACGAAGAAGGCTGCGAGCGCCGCTGGTGCCTGTCGTCGACCAAGTTCAACGGCAAGAACGGCAAGGTCGTGAGCGTCGACGTGGAAGAGGTGGAATGGCAGCCCAATCCAGAAGGCGGACGTCCAATAATGAAGCCGACAGGCAAGACCGAGACAATCAAGGCCGACCTCGTGCTTCTCGCCATGGGATTCCTCAAGCCGCAGCAACCCGAACTGCCAAGCAACGTGTTTGTCGTTGGCGACGCAGCCACCGGAGCGAGCCTCGTGGTGCGATGCATAGCAGCAGGACGTCAGGCAGCGGAAAAGATTGATACTTTCCTAAACAAACAATAAAACCAAAACACAAACATTATGTGTGGAATAGCAGCGATATTCAACATCACCGACGACCCAAAGCAACTGCGAAGCAAAGCACTTGCCATGTCGAAAAAGATACGCCACCGCGGACCGGACTGGAGCGGCATCTACTGCGGCAAGACAGCGATTCTTGCCCACGAACGCCTGTCGATTGTCGATCCGGAGAGCGGCGGCCAACCCCTGTTTTCACCCGACCGCAAGCAAATTCTCGCCGTCAACGGCGAAATCTATAACCACCGCGAAATCCGCCAGCGCTACGAAGGCAAATATGAGTTTGCCACCGGTTCCGACTGCGAGGTGATTCTTGCCCTCTACCGCGAAAAAGGCGTCGACTTCCTTGAGGACCTCAACGGCATCTTCGCCTTCGCCCTCTACGACGAGGAGGCAGACGACTTCATCATTGCCCGCGACCCGATAGGCGTAATTCCGCTCTACATCGGCCACGACAGCGACGGCAAGGTGTACTGCGCAAGCGAACTGAAGGCACTGGAAGGCTTCTGCGAGAGTTACGAGCCATTCCTTCCCGGCCACTACTACCGCGGCAGCGAAGGCAAGATGGTGCGCTGGTACAAGCGCGACTGGATGGAGTATGACGCCGTGAAGGACAACCCAGCCGACGTGAAACAACTCCACGATGCGCTTGAGGACGCAGTGAAGCGCCAATTGATGAGCGACGTGCCCTACGGCGTGCTCCTCTCGGGCGGCCTCGACAGTTCGGTGATTTCAGCCGTTGCTAAGAAGTTCGCTGCGCGCCGCATCGAGACCGACAGCACCAAAGAGGCATGGTGGCCACAACTCCACTCGTTTGCCGTAGGCCTTAAGGGCGCTCCCGACTTGGCGAAAGCCCGCGAGGTGGCAGACCACATCGGCACCGTGCACCACGAAATCAACTACACCATCCAGGAAGGACTCGACGCCGTGCGCGACGTGATTTACTTCATTGAGACCTACGACGTTACAACAGTCCGCGCATCCACCCCGATGTATCTCTTGGCACGCGTGATCAAGAGCATGGGCATCAAGATGGTGCTCAGCGGTGAAGGCGCCG
>CAVAOU010000058.1:0-8287 GCA_963590085.1 Senegalimassilia sp.
CGATAAGCCCGAGGGCAATGGCACACTGCTGCACGCTGGTCGGGAGACCTATCCGCAGCCCTTCGCGGAAGAGCCGCCATCTCATTGATGGTGCGGTGGTAGACGATGGTCACCTTCCCCGCGCCCATGCGCACCGCCGAGCGCGCCGCGTCCATCGCAGTGTTGCCGCAGCCAATCACGAGCACCTTGTCGCCTTCCGTCACCGGCACTTCGTCGCGGCTGAGGTTACCTTCGTTGTAGAGGCTCACCTGACGGAGAAAGTATATTGCCTGGCGCACACCATGCAGATGTCCGCCAAGAATCTGCAGTTTCTTTGGCTTGGCAGTGCCCGTGCCCATAAAGATGGCATCGAAGCCCTGCGCAAAGAGTTGGTCTACATTAAGGTCGGGACCAACCGTTGTGTTGCAGTGGAACGCAACGCCGAGTTCTTCGATTTTGCGGATTTCGCGGCGCACCACCTCCTTCGGCAAGCGGTATTCGGGGATGCCGAACATCAGCACGCCGCCAGGTTCAGGCTCCATCTCAAACACATCGATGGCAAAGCCTTTGCGAGCAAGGTCGCCCGCCACAGCGAGTCCGGCAGGGCCGCTGCCAATCACTGCCACATGTCCGCGCGACTTCTGCGGCAGTTTCTCGCGGATGAGTTGCATGTCGCCGTCGAAATCGGCGACAAAACGTTCCAACTTGCCAATCGCCACCGGCCTGCCCTTGCGGCCAAGCACGCAATGGCCTTCGCACTGGCGCTCGTGGGGGCACACACGGCCACAGACGGCCGGCAGATTGCTCTTGCCGTTGATTATGTGCATCGCGTTGCCGAGGTTGCCCATCGAAAGTTCGTGGATCCAGTCGGGAATGTCCTGACTGATAGGGCATCCCTGCCGACACTGCGGCACCTTGCAATGCAGGCATCGCTTTGCCTCATTGATTGCCTCGAGCATCGAAAAACTTCCGTTGGTTTCCGAGAAACGTTCTTTTGACTTTGCAGCCCCTTCCATTATTGTGAAATTAAAAGATTCGTATTGTTAAACACCGTAGCCCAGCAATGGCCGTAGTTGCATAAAAATTGCAGTGGAATCCGTTTATGCGATTTCCAGTGCAAAATTACTATACTTACTCAAATCCGCAAAGCCAAAACGAAAGTTTCTGCTTTCATCCCGAAAGTCGCCACTGCTATGCTATCAAATTTGCATTCTTGTTCGCTGGCATAGTCTGTTTTTTCGCCTGCAGATACATTCTGCTGCAAGGTGATGGCACGCGACATAAGGTTGACCACGCTCTTCAAGTCATCGTAATGGTCAAGCCGTTTTTGGTTGATGGCATAGCCCTTGATGAGGTATTGCTTCAATATTGAGTTTGCCCATCGCCTAAATGCAACGCCCTGTTTACTCTTTACACGATAGCCCACAGAGACGATTACATCAAGGCTGTAAATTTTGGTAGGACGGAATTTGTATTGAGTATTATGCAAAATTTGCATATTACTTTCTTCAGTAACTTCTTCCTCCGAAAAGGCATTTGCTATGTGTCTGGCAATGACTGATTGGTCT
The DNA here is from genome assembly GCA_963590085.1 of Senegalimassilia sp. Classification (GTDB taxonomy): domain Bacteria; phylum Bacteroidota; class Bacteroidia; order Bacteroidales; family Muribaculaceae; genus Limisoma. The sequence goes on from CAVAOU010000058.1 coordinate 1,548, forward strand.
TTGCCGAACAACTCCGCCATCTGGCTTTGGGTGAGCCAGACGGTATCGTTTTCCAGTTTTACGTTCAACTCGATGTTGCCGTCGGGCGAACGGTAAATCTCTATTTGGTTATTTTCCATAAGCGGTTGCTTTTATCACCTTCTTTGCCACGCCGATTACCACGCGGGCCATTTCAAGGTCGCTGGCGTCGGCATGCTCGGAGCCGCGCTTGTCGTTGAGAGCGGAGAGCGGCCCAACGGCTCGGTCAGCACCAATCATCGTGAAGAGCGGCAACATCTTGTGCGCCACTGCGGCAATCGTGGCGAGATCCGATGCCTCAACGGCCTTGGCCATCTTCTCCACATTAGCCTGCGTCTCGGCAACAAAGGTGCGCATAATCTCCTGTGCGGCAGCATCATCGTCCACGCTGAAAGCTGTAAGCGGACTAAAGTCGAACACATCCTCGTCCTCCGCCCTATTGCTGGCAATTGCCGCTTCAATCACGTCCACAATCTCGCTGCGGCGGAACGGCTTGTGCAAGCATCCAGAGAAGCCTTCACTGGCGAGCGACGCACTGTCCATATCGCTGCGGGCGGTAACTGCAATCACCGGTATCGTAGGCGCTGCATCGCAACCGAGCGAACGGATGTTGCGCAGAAGGTCGAAACCGTTCATCGCCGGCATCTGGATGTCGGTGAGCACGGCGTCGTAGCAGCCTTCGGAAATCTTTATAAACAACGTTTGCGGCTGCTCGCAAGCCACGACCTCCGCTCCGAGGCTTCGCAGCATCGCCTCGGTGAGTTGCAACTGAAGACGGTCATCGTCGATCATCAGCAGGCGCAGCGGGCGAGAGAAGTGCAGACTGTCGTCGACTTTAGTTTCCGCCTCAGCCTCGTCAGCAGCGTCGGATGGCGATAGCGGCAAAGTCACGGTAAAGGTTGTGCCCCGCCCCTCTTTGCTGTCGATCTTTATGTCGCCTTCAAGCAGCACCACGAGTTTTTGGGTTATCGCCAATCCGAGTCCAAAGCCCTCCTGCCCCTGGGCACTCTTCAGGCGAGTAAACTCCTGGAAGATGCGCTTGCGGTCGTCGTCGGAGATGCCGCAACCCGTATCGGCAACGGCTATCGACAGGTTGCCGTCGGCATAGCCCACCGTGAGCGACACACTGCCCTTCTGTGTAAACTTCATGGCATTCGACATGAGGTTTTCTGTGATTTGGCGCAGGCGGAACGGGTCGCCGTCAAACATTCCCGACAATGCCCCGTCGCACGAATAGTTGAGCGTCAATCCCTTTGCCGACGCCATAGGCCGATAACTTGCCGCCACGGCATCGAAGAGTTTTGCGGGATGGAACGGCTCATCGCTGATGTCCATCTTGTCGGCATCAAGGCGATGGTAGTCGAGCAACGAGTTCACAAGGTCGAGCAGATGGTGGGCGCTGCTTTGCATGTTGAGCAGATATTCGCGTTGGCGCTTGTCCGACGCCAGATGTTCAGCCATGTCGACATAGCCGATAATCGAGCCCACAGGCGCTTTGATGTCGTGGGTGATTGTGAGCATCAGCCGTTCGCGAGCATCGAGCAAATCCTCGGCACGCTTCTTCGCCTTCTCCAGTTCCTGTCGATAGTGGTTGCTGCGGGTGATGTCGCGCCAGATAATCACGAGAAACAGCAGAGCGAGGATAACCGCCGACAGCGCTATGCCAGCAATCTCGCGGGCGGCGCGGCGGCGCACCTGCTCCGACTGCCGGTGCTTTTCGGCAGCCGTCTTGTCGCTCTCGTCGACAATCACCGTAAGCAGTTCGCCCACCTTGCGGCTCAGTTCCTGGCCGCTGGCGCGCAAGGCCGCCGTCTGGCTGTGCAAAGCCTCAATCTGCGCAAGGCGCGTACCGTCGACCTTGGCTCGCATGCCCGCAAGCAACCGCGCCACCGTGTCGGCTGGGTTCACAAGACTCGACAACGTGTCGGTGCGGTTTTCGGTGGTTGTGGCAGTAACCATGTCCGGGTCCTTCTCCTCTTTGGAGAACGCGTCGCGCAGGCGGCCGAAGAAGTTTTTGCGCTTCTTCTTCACGGCATATTCCGTTGTGGTCTGCGTCTGCGTGTGGTGCACACTTGCAGCATCGAGCAAATCGTTTTGCCGCGCTATGAGTTCGTCGATATACTTCCTGTAGAGTTCGTCGGAATTGTCAGCCTCCATAGCCCGCAGGAGATCCTCCATATTCGTGATTTTCTTGCGCATCAGCATCTTCATCGTGTCGAGACGCGCCAACTGCGCCTTGTCGCTGACAAGAGTGCGGAGAGTGTCGATCGCCACCGACGCGTTGAGCATCGACCGCGTGTAGGCCGGCAGCATTTCCGCCTGTCCGGCACTCACCGACTGGCCTATGCCTTCGGCCTGATACAGCCTGGTAACGATGTCGTTGGTGGCGCGCTGGCGCTTGTTGATCGACTGCTCGACGCCGTCGGTGCGCGTAAGGTTGTAGAGCACGCCAAGCACAAACCATGCAGCCGCCACAAACAGCGCCAACAGGGCCACATAGCCTATCGCCGCCTTTACTCTCGTTGACAATTTAAGGATTTTCATCGTTTTTCTATATGGAGGTTGGTGACCGATTTTTGTCTATGGCTCAAGCACGAGCGTAGCGCGCGACGGGAACGTCATCTTGTCGCTGATGGTAACAGTCTCGCCCGTAAGCACGTCGCGGAACTTGTCGCCCGAGTGCATGATTTCAGCATAGCGGCTCATGTCCACGTCCTTCAGCACATCGTCGGTGCCGTTCATCAGCACGATGAAGCGGCGGTCGCCCGCACGGCGCTCGTAGACATAGAGCAAGTTTGCCGGCATGAACTGGCGGATCGAGCCTTCCGACACAGCCTTGTTACCCTGACGCCAATGGAGCAGACGGCTCATGAAGTTGAACGCCTCCGCCTGTTGCCCAGTGCGGCCGTCGGCAGCAAACACGCTCGTCTTGTCGCCAGAGAAGCCGCCCGGCATGTCAAGGCGCACATAGCCGTCGGTAATAGCCTTCGTGCCGTTCATCAGGATTTCCGTGCCATAGTAGATTTGCGGTATGCCGCGAGTGGTGAGCAAAAAGGTCTGAGCCTGCTTCCACTGGCCAAGGTCGGTTGGCTCAGAGGTAAGGAAGCGGTCGGTGTCGTGGTTATCGTAGAACGTGAGCAACTTGTTTGGGTCGGCATAGAGCATGTCGAGCGCCAAGTGGTTCGACAGGCGGTTAAGTCCGTCGCCCCACGGCTTCGTGGTCTCGGAAAATGCCTTGTTGGCCATCAGGCACAACGGGAAGTCCATCACCGTAGGCAGTTCTGTGTCCACAGGGTTGAGTTTGTTGCCCTTCTGCATGTAGGCAATACTTGCCTCATTCTCCAACCAACTTTCGCCAACAATGTTGAAATTTGGATATTCCTTCGCCACAGCCTTGTTCCACCGCGCCATTGCAGCCATGTCGGCATACGGGTAGGTGTCCATGCGGATGCCGTTGATGCCGGCATACTCAACCCACCAGATGGAGTTCTGGATGAGGTAAGTCATCAGGTGGTGGTTGCGTTGGTTCAGGTCGGGCATAGCCGGCACAAACCATCCCTCAACGGTGTGGCTATAGTCGTAGTCGCTCACATACGGGTCGTGCACCGTGTTGAGACGGTAGTTGGTGAGCAGAAGTGAGTCGACCGCAGGGTCGTTGACACCAGTCTCCACCGCATGCTGGATTTTCTTCACGTCGGCAGCCGACGGTTGCGCATTGAGCCAGTCGTGGCTTGGCAGGTCGTAGAGCCAAGGATGGTAGAGTCCGCAGTGGTTGAAAATCATGTCCATCACCACCTTGATGCCATTCTTGTGGCACTCTGCGATAAAGTTGCGGTAGTCCTCATTGGTGCCGAAACGCGGGTCAACGCGGTAATAGTCGGTAGTGGCATAGCCGTGATAGCATCCGCCCGGCATGTCGTTTTCGAGCACAGGCGTGAGCCACACCGCCGTGACACCCAGTTGCTTGATGTAGTCGAGGTGGTCGGCAATACCCTTGATGGTGCCGCCATGGCGCGCCGACGGATTGGCGCGGTCGATGGTGTAGTCGAAGCGCATATCCTTCTGCTTCGCCACATCGCCACCATCTGCAAAGCGGTCGGGCATAAGCAGATACAACACATCCGACGAGTCGAAGCCGCCGTGCGAAGCGCCGTCAGCCTCACGCTGCAGCAGTTCGTATTGCTTTTTAATCTTGTTCTTGCCGAGGCGGAAGGTGATGTCCATCTTTCCCGGCTTAGCGTCGTTCAGCGACAGATAGATGAATTGGTAGTTAGGGCTGTCGAGGCGCGCCACCGAGTCGATCTGCACGCCGGGATAGTCAATCTCGGGCACAGCATCGCGGATGCCGTTGCCGGTTACCATAATCTGCAACTGACGGCTTTCCATACCCGCCCACCACATCGGGGGCTCCATTTTGTCGACAGTTGTCTTTGCGTGCGCAAAGGGTGCTATTGCCATCACTGAAGCGGCTGACAACAAGAGTTTTCGTATCATAGGATAAATCATTTAATAATTATGCCCTAAATTTACGACATTCCGCTGAAACTGCGAAATGTGGCGCGGCATTAAACTTATTCCGCTTTCAATTGTCTTATATAATATATACAGATTCGACGATGAAACATACAAAGACTATCAAGATATTTCTGGCGGCGGTACTTCTTTCGGTCACTGCCACAGCCAAGGCCTACACTCTGGCAAACGAGACTCTCTACTACGACATAATCTACCACTGGGGGCTGATTTGGAAGCATGCCGGCTCGGCAACGCTCTCGATGAAGCATTCGGGCAACTACTACAACGCGGTGCTTGCGGCGCGCACCGTTTCGTGGGCCGACAAGATTTTCACCGTGCGCGACACTCTCAGTTGCACGCTCCAGCCGCAGGCCGTGGGCTTCCGTCCGATGCTCTACCGCAAGGCGTCGCACGAGGGCGACCACACGGGCGTCGACATCGTGAAATATTCCTACGCCGACAACGCCTGCCACGCCGAATGCACCCGCATCCGCCCGGAGAAAGCCAACCAAGTTATCAACTTGCAGGCAAAGGGACAGGCTTACGACATGCTCAGCATCTTCTACTTCCTGCGGTCGCTCGACTTCAAGGCCATGACGCCCAACAAGAACTACGCAACGACCATCTTTTCAGGCAAAAAGAAAGAAACGCTGCGCATCAAACTCGTTGGCACAGAGACCATTGAACTGCGCGACAACTCGAAGCACCAGGCTTACCACATATCGTTTACGTTTACCACCGACGGCCAGACAAAGTCGTCCGACGACATGCACACCTGGATTTCGACCGACTCCTCGCACAAGCCGCTGATGATGAAGGGCAAACTGCCTATCGGCGAGGTGCGTTGCTATCTGCATAGTTGACAGGCAAATACGGCTGACAAAATTTCAGCAATAGGAAAGCATGTCGTAAAAACATGTTTTAAAACATATTTTTAACACTTTTTCTTTGGTGACACAGAATTTTGGTATTACCTTTGCATCAGAAAAAAGAAAAAGATTGTTTTAGGTAAGAGGCGCGCAAGAGAGCGGCCATAATTTAAAAATTTGAAAGGACACTATTATGAAAACAACAACTAATTACTCAACGAGAGTTAAAGTGAGCCCATCACATAGTTTCCATCCAAACGCATCTCTTCTGATGCAACGCAAGGGCTATGTAGCCGGGGTCAATTAATCAACGACTCTCAAACATTTAATTTGGCAGTGAGTGCCATTATTTTAGATTTCTCATAGTTATTAAATAGTTAGGTACCGACTCTGGTGTGAGCCGGTTTTTTTATGCACAAATTTTTGGGACAACGCCACCTCTTTCACTATCTTTACGCCGTCAATAACAACATCAATATGCTAAAGATCCGTAACATTTTACTCATCGCAGTGCTTGCCCTCGTGGCAGTGGCTTGCGCATCGGCAAAGAAGGAACAGAAAAAAGCCGTCAGCCAACCGAAACTTTCCGAACAGTTGATAGGCAGTTGGACCACCGAGGGAAGCGCCGAGCAGATCGACGAATACCTGATGGCGGGCTACGGCCAGCAGATTGTGCTCAATGCCGACAGCACTTTCGAGATGAGCGTGGTGATGAGCATATCGGGCGTGATGCCCTACGACGCCTTTGCGGTGCCCGTCACGGCGACATTCGGCGCAGAGATGAAGGGCAAATACTCGGTCGGCGACAAGAGTCTGACGCTCGTCTACGATGGCTCTTCGGTGGTTGCCCACATGAGTCCCGACGATGTTTCGGTCGACATCACCGAATATGCCAACCAGTTGAACAGCAATGAGGTGAAGGCTGCCCTCCTCGAACGGCTATCGTCCACCGGACTGACGCAGGAGATGCTAGAGCACAGCCTCAAGGAAACAATCCACGGCCACAGCCGCGACACCTTCACCAACGTGACGGTGAAGGACGACCGCCTGCAAATGACCCTCGACGGCTCAACCACCGTCTACATCCGCGACTAACCTCCCCTACGGCTTTGCCGCATACGAAAAAAAATGCGGGCTGCATCATCGCAATGCAGCCCGCATGTTGGTTTAACAATAAAGGATATTATCTATTTCCGTTCTTTGAGTTTCACAAGTTGATGGTCAAGCGCGTCAATAGCGAGGTCGACGGCTTCCTCAAAGGTGTCGGCCACCTTCGAAGCAAATAGGTCGTCGCTGTTTGGCACGGTCAATTTAATAGAGGCCTCCTTGTTTTTTGCA
>CAVAOU010000059.1:0-8284 GCA_963590085.1 Senegalimassilia sp.
GCACGTCCTCGGCAAGGTCGGGGTCGATGTCGTAGTAGTCCTTGATGGCGTAGGGCGAGCCGGCGTTGCCTTTCACTATGTGTGGGTTGTCGGGACGGATGCCGTAGCGCGAGTAGTCGGTCTTGGTGGCGTGCTCGATGAGGCCGGTGTACCACACGTGGGTGATGCCGAGGTCCTTGATCGATGCCAGCACGGTGTCGGTGATTTGGTTCATCTTGCCGCAGCCGTTGTGGCCGATGGTGCCGTTGGGCACGCAGTATTTGTTGCTGTTGGTAAACAGTCGTGTAAAAATCTGGTAGATTATCAGTTTGTCGTTCATCTGATCTCGTTTTTTTGATGTTGCAAAGTTAAAGAAAAACGTCAACAAGTCAACATCCTGACCCGATTTCTCTCAGGATTTGGTAAATTTGCAGCACTAAACGATAAGATTATGTGGAAATACTATGCATTGCTGTCGGCGGCGTTTGCCGCGTTGACTGCGATTTTTGCCAAAATCGGCGTGAAGGATGTGCCGTCGAACCTTGCCACGGCCATCCGCACCACCGTAATCTTGATTATCACCTGGGGCATTGTCTTCGTCTGCCGCCAGCAGGGCGCGCTGAAGGACGTGGGGCGCCACACGTGGCTGTTTCTCGTGCTGTCGGGCATCTCCACCGGACTCTCGTGGCTGTTCTATTTCAAGGCGTTGCAGAGCGGCGACGTGTCGCGCGTGGCGCCTATCGACAAACTCAGCGTGGTCATCACCATCGTGCTCGCTTTCGTGTTTCTCCGTGAGGCGGCAAGCCCCAAGGTGATTGTCGGCGCGCTGCTCATCACGGCGGGCAGCCTGGTGATGCTGTGGAAGTGAAAAAATAAAGGCGGATGTTTTTTTATTCTATATTTTTGCATTACTTTTGTCGATGTGTAAGTCAAGACGAGCGGAAACTTGCAAGATTGTAAGAATCAGCCGCTTTTTGACATTTATAAAAAGGGAGCGCCAAATTCCACCCACATAGGGTAGGCGCAAAGGGTTACGGATATCGGGTCACGGGTAGTGGCGGATACCGCGTTCCGGGGTTTTTAGACAAATGAAAATTAGCGGACTAACCCTAATTGCCGAGCATCGAGTCGACACTAAGTCGCCGATGGGCGGGAATGGGAGTTATACGCTTTTACGATGAGCAGAATCGAGACTCATTGGTTTGCACTTAAGGTTTTCTACAACCGCAGTCTTTCCATCCAGCAAGAACTTTCAGCAGACGGCATCGATTGCTATGTGCCCACCGAGACGGTTATCGTCGAGCGGCAAGGGGTGCGTCGCAAGGTATGCAGGCCTGTGATCAACAGCCTTTTGTTCTTCCGGTCGTCGGAGGAGCAGGCCATTGCTGTGCAGCGACAATTCACCGACCGCGTTATCCTCTACACCAGATTTCTCGACGACGGTTCTCGCCGTCCCTACGCCATCCCCGACCGCGAGATGCAAGTGTTTATGCTCGTCACCCAGTCGGGCGAGAGCGGACTTGAATACTTTGGCGAGATGGAGTCGACCTTCACCGAAGGCCAGCATGTGCGCGTAACCGACGGCCCGTTTTGCGGCGCCGAGGGCTACATCCGCCGCATCCGTGGCGACCGCCGCCTGCTGGTAACCATCAGCGGCATCTGCGCCGTCGCCACCGCCTACATCCCCAAGCAGTTCCTCCAGCAAATCGACTGACCTAAGCCCCTCGTGTGGGATAGAGTCAGAGCCACATCAGCAACGGAGGATGCCTCGCATGAATTAGCCAGCGAGGGATGTTAGGCTGAAAGCCTTAGTCCTACATAGCCCAGGGCAGCGCCCTGGGTAACAGCAATTAAGGCAAATCGCCCTGTAAGGGCAACACTGTAGCAACGTTGGTGATTTGTACTGCGCTTACAGCGACGGTGAGCGCCTCGTCGAGGCGCTGTATCGCTAACCCCAGGCTTCAGCCTGGGGCACCTGATAATTAGAAATTTGCGCCCTGTAAGTGGCGCTACCCACACCAACCTGAGCACTAATAAAACACAAGCAATCGAAACTACATACGCACGCCCCTGCACCGAGGGGCGCACAATCTGATACCTCATACCAACCGAATATTAGACTATATGAAAAAAGTTTTACTTGTTTTTGGCACTCGGCCGGAAGCCATCAAGATGGCGCCTCTGGTCAAGGAGTTCCAAAGCCGTGCCGATGAGTTCAGCACGGTGGTGTGTGTCACCGGACAGCACCGCGAGATGCTCGACCAGGTGCTCCGCATCTTCGACATTCACCCCGACTACGACCTCAACATTATGAAACAGGGACAGGACCTCTACGACGTCACCGCCCGCGTGCTCACGGGCATGCGCGACGTGCTCCGCGAGGTGGCTCCCGACGTGGTGCTCGTCCATGGCGACACCACTACGTCGACCGCTGCCGCCCTGGCTGCTTTCTACCAGCAGATCCCTGTTGGTCACGTTGAGGCTGGACTCCGCACACACAACATCTATAGCCCGTGGCCGGAGGAGATGAACCGCCAAATCACGGGCCGCATCGCCACCTACGACTTCGCTCCTACGCCTCTGAGCCGCGACAACCTGCTCGCCGAGGGCGTGGACGACAGCAAGATCACCGTTACGGGCAACACGGTCATCGATGCGCTCTACTGGGTGGTGGACCGCATCAAGGCCAACGACTCTCTGCGTGAGAGCCTCGACGCCGAACTCCGTCAGGCGGGCTACGACACTGCGCGCCTCGCCGACGGCCGCCGACTGGTGCTCATCACGGGTCATCGCCGCGAGAATTTCGGCGACGGATTCATCTCGATGTGCCGCGCCATCAAGCATCTCACCGAGCAGCATCCCGACGTGGACTTCGTCTACCCGATGCACCTCAATCCCAACGTGCGCCGACCCATCCACGAAGTGTTTGGCGAGGACCTCAGCAATCTCGGCAACATGTTCTTCATCGAGCCGCTGGAGTATCTTTCGTTTGTCCACTTGATGGAGAAATCCTCCGTTGTGCTCACCGACAGCGGCGGCATCCAGGAGGAAGCGCCAGGATTGGGCAAGCCTGTGCTCGTGATGCGCGACACCACGGAGCGCCCCGAGGCTCTCTCGGCTGGCACTGTGCGCCTCGTTGGCACCGACTACGACAAGATTGTCACCGAAGTGAGCACGCTGCTCACCGACGCTGAGGCTTATGCCCGCATGAGCCACGCCGTCAACCCCTACGGCGACGGCAAGGCGTGTCCGCGCATCGCCGACCGCCTCAAATAGCAAGGGAATTGCAACATTTTTGAATTTAGATAGATATGATTAACGTTATTGGTTTAGGTTATATCGGCTTGCCAACCGCCCTGATGATGGCGTCGCACGGCGTGGAAGTTGTGGGCACCGACTATAACCGTCAGTTGGTCGACACGCTCAACCACGGGCACACCACCTTCAAGGAGGAGGGCCTCGACCAACTCTTTCAGGATGCCCTGAAAGCGGGCATCAAGTTTACCACGGAGTACCAGCAGACCGACGTCTACATCGTTTCCGTGCCTACGCCCTACGACAAGTTCTCCAAGAAGGTCGATCCTTGCTACGTTGTGGCAGCGGTGAAGGACGTGATGAAGGTGTGCCCCAAGGGCGCTACCGTGGTCATCGAGTCGACCGTCAGCCCAGGCACCATCGACAAGTTCGTGCGCCCGGTCATTGAGGCCAACGGCTTCACCATCGGCGAGGACATCAACCTCGTGCACGCGCCGGAGCGCATCATCCCGGGCAACATGGTCTACGAGTTGCTCCACAACAACCGCACCATCGGCGCCGACAGCCGCGCAATCGGCGAAAAGGTGAAGCAGTACTACGCGTCGTTCTGCCAAGGCGAAATCGTCGTTACCGACATCCGCTCGGCGGAGATGAGCAAGGTGGTGGAAAACACCTTCCGCGCTGTCAACATCGCCTTCGCCAACGAACTCTCGCGCATCTGCCGCCACGACAACATGGACGTCTACGAAATCATCAAGATCTGCAACATGCACCCGCGCGTCAACATCCTTCAGCCGGGTCCAGGCGTGGGCGGACACTGCATCTCCGTCGACCCGTGGTTCCTCGTGGGCGACTATCCGCAGTTGGCTAAGGTCATCGACGAGTCGATGAAGACCAACGATTCGCAGCCGTCCTTCGTGCTCAACCGCATCTACGAGATAATGAAGGCCAACAACCTCACCGACACCAGCCGCGTGGGTCTCTACGGCCTCACCTATAAAGAAAACGTCGACGATTTCCGCGAGTCGCCAACGCTGCAACTCCTTGAGGCACAGGCACGCCACCTCGCCTCGCCGCTCAAGTCGTACGACCCCTTCCTCGAAGGCCACAAGATCGCCGACAACCAGTGCGCCTCGTTCGACGAGTTCCTCGCCGACCTCGACATGGTAGTGATCATGGTGAAGCACGACCACATCAAGCAGCACTTCTCCGCCCTCCGCGGCAAAGTAATCCTCGACTGCTTCAACATCTGCCCCCCCGACCTCGGTAAAGTATACCACATCTAAGGCAGAAAAGCAGAAGATTATTTGGCAATTAGGTGAAAGGCTTGTAAATTTGCGATAGTTAAAACATTAACGTAGACAAACACTGCCGATATGAACGAAATTGACAAGACATATTTGGAAAAGCGCGAAGCCGCCGTGAAGCGATTCATGGCCGCCAAAGAGCGTAAAAAGCAGCGCGTGGCAGAAATCACCCAAAGTCTGCGTGAAGACTACAAGCAAAAGACAGGCGAATATCCCAAATACGTCGAAGTATGGTGATGAAACCGCTGTCCTTGCAATGGATCAACGCCTCGGCGCCTTATGAGGTGCAATGGCACGAAGCCTCACGCACTTATCGCTTTGCGAGCGATTTCGGTGTGGAGTTGGCTATTGCCTTCGACGAGGACGACATTATCGAGGCAGCCGAGTCCTACACTCTTTCAATCATCAACGTCAACAACCTTCCATCGCCCAGCGATGCAAAGGTGCGCGACACGATAATGCTCATTATCGAAAACTTCTTCGACATGAACCAGGCCGCCTTGCTCTACATCTGCGAGAGCGGCGACGGACGGCAGAAAATGCGCGGACGCCTGTTCGAACTTTGGTTCGCAACCTACAAGCTTAAAGAGCGGATAATGCTGATGCCCGCCAGCATCGAAGATGCTGAAGGCGTTGACAATTTTGCTGCATTGCTTTTGCGCAAAGACAATCCAGACTTCGTCAACATTGTGGCGGACTTCTCTGACACTGTAGCGATGCTCAAACTCAAACCCGAACACTGATTTGCCAAACCATAACAATGCGGCTCTCCGCGGCCGCAAACACATTTCCACCCTCCGTGGAACCGTTTATCATATCTAGAAACGACCAAAGCAAATGACCCAGAAGCAATATTTGCCATATCTCGATTATGCCAAAGTAATCGGAATCTTCCTTGTTGTCTACGACCACGTTATGGGCTATTCGCCTACGCCTGATGCCGTAGCAATGTACAACAAATCCTTCCTTATGCCTATGTTCTTTCTAATTTCGGGTATACTTTATCGCCCGTTGTCGTTGAAAGAAACACTTCGCAAAGATTGGCACACATTGATTGTGCCTTATCTGTTGCTGAATGCGATTTGTTGGCTGCCTCAGTTGGCTATTTATTTGCTTAAGGGAACATTTACTTTCTCAAATATCTATTCCAACTTGGGGGCGATAGTTCTGGGATTAGGCTATAGCACAGGAGGATTCAATCCCGAGTCATCGCCTTGTTGGTTTATCTATGTATTGTTTCTGGCTCGTGTGTTGATTTCACTTTTGCCTCAAAAGAGCAATAGGTATATGCTAGGACTTACGGCATTGTCGATTTTGGCCACGATTGCTTTGCAATATTTCCACATCGATTTGTATGTGCCTTTTGACTCTGCATTTCTTGCATTGCCATTTGTTTGTGTCGGATATGTGTTCCGTGAACAAATAAAAGCCGACATTGCCCGTAAAGGCGCTTACAACATTTTGTCGATACTCGTTTTGGCTACCGTATGGTTTTGTTCGGTTGGTTATAACGGCTGGGTCGACACAAACTCGTGTGTGGTTGGAAAAAGCCTCGTTGTTTATTATCTGTCAGGCTTCTTTGGTGCAATATCGCTTTTGAAAATAGCAAATTGCTTGAAGAATATCCCTGAAAAGGTATCGGGGGGCAAAATCGCTTTCAAAATGCTTGCTTGTCATTGTCGGTTTGAATTTATGGCTAATCACAATTTCGACGATGTGTTTAAAACGAATAATCCAAGTGTCGCTTTATAACGGCATTGCAGCATTTTTGTTGGCAGTATTCGTATTTCTGCTTTTCATACCCATTTGCATGTTTTGCAAGAAACATTTACCAATAATAATCGGCAATCGTAAATGACCGACAACGCGGCAAACAGCAAGCGCATAGCCAAAAACACTGCGATGCTCTACGTCAGGATGCTTGTCTTGATGATTGTGTCGCTCTACACCAGCCGCGTGGTGCTCAATGCCCTCGGCGTTGAGGATTTCGGCATTTACAATGTAGTTGCGGGATTCGTTTCGATTCTGGCGTTCTTCACGAGCAGCCTGTCCAACGCCTCGCAGCGCTATCTCAGCATCGGCCTCGGCAAGGGCGACATCGACGAGACCCGCACCGCTTTCCGCCAAAGCCATACTCTGATGCTGCTGTTTTCGGCGGGAGCGCTGGTGCTTGGCGAAACCGTAGGTCTGTGGTTTGTTTGCAACAAACTCGTCATTCCTCCGTCGCGGCTCACTGCGGCGCTGTGGATATTCCAGTTCGCACTGGTGTCTACCGTGTGCTCCGTGGTGCAGGTGTCGTTCACCGCAGCCCTCGTGGCGCACGAAAAGATGGGCATGTACGCCTATCTCGGCATCTTCGAGGCAGTGGCGCGCTTGGCGATAGCCTTTGCGCTACAGTGGACCGCCTCGGTCGACCACCTGATACTCTACGGAAGCCTCACCGCCCTCGTGTCGGTAATCACGTTGGCGTTCCATGTGGTCTACTGCTATCGGCAGTTCCCCGAAACCTCGTGCCGCACCTGCTGGCGCAAGAAGTTGGTCAAGGAGATGGGAGCCTTCATCAGCGCCAACCTTTTCGGCTGCTTCGCTTGGAGCGCGGGTGTGCAGGGCACCAACGTGATTCTCAACCTTTTCTTCGGACCGGTTGTCAACGCCGCCCGTGGCATCGCTGCGCAGGTCAACATCGTGGTATCTCGGTTCACGGAGAACGTGATGACAGCAATGAAGCCGCAGATTATCAAGTCGTACGCCAGCGGCGATATGGACTACATGAAGATGCTCATTCTACGCAGTTCCAAGTATATGGCGCTCTTGGCGGCGTTCATCGCCATGCCGATAATGTTTGAGGCTCGGTTTGTGCTGGGCATTTGGCTCGGACAGGTGCCCGACTATACGGTGGCGTTCATCCGCCTGGTGCTCATTGAGCAGATGATTGCCGTGCTTGTGCCGCCGCTGTGGATTGCCGCCAATGCTACGGGCGACATCAAGCACAATCAGGTCTACGGCCGTATGTTTACGCTTGCGGCGCTGCCTGTGAGTTATGCGCTGCTGCTTGTGGTGCAGAACCCTATGGTGCCGATGGTGGTGCTCATCGTGGCGTCGACGTGCTATTGGCTCTACAACCTCTACGACATCAAGCGTCAGATTGGCCTCGACGTGCCCGACTATTTCCGCCGCGCCGTCCGTCCGCTGGTGGCCTTTGTGGTGCTGCTTGCGGCGGCATGCTCCATTCCTGTGCTCATTTGCGGCGACGACAGCCTGCTTCGCTTCGTCCTCGAGGCCGTAGCCACAGTGGCAGCCGCTGCGGTGAGTCTCTTCGTGGTGTTTGACAGCGACGAGCGCGCATTTTTTAAACGAATAATAAAGAAACGACTATGATACCCAAAGTTATTCATTACTGTTGGTTTGGGCGCAACCCTCTGCCGCCGCTTGCCAAGCGATGCATAGAGTCGTGGCGAAAGTACTGCCCCGACTACGAAATCAAGGAGTGGAACGAGGACAACTTCCCGATGGACTTCAACGACTATGTGCGTGAGGCTTACGAGGCGAAAAAGTGGGCGTTTATCACCGACGTGGTGCGGCTCTACGCCATGGTCAACGAGGGCGGCATCTATATGGACACCGATGTCGAGGTCATCCGACCCCTCGACAGCCTGCTTCAGTATGAAGCCGTGTCTGGATTTGAGTCTCCGACTCAAATCCAGACAGGCCTTATGGCCTGTCGGGATGGGTTTCCCTTGTTC
>CAVAOU010000060.1:0-8275 GCA_963590085.1 Senegalimassilia sp.
GTCGCCGGCATCACCGAGACCTGGGATGATGTATTTATGCTCATTCATCTCGTCGTCGATGGCACCCACCCAGAGAGTGGTGTCGGCAGGAAATTTGTCCTTGATGAAGTCGATGGCCTGGCGCGTCGCGATGACCGAGACAATGTGGATTTTGCTTGGTGTGCCCTTGGTGCGCAATGCCTCGTAGGCAAGTTCCATCGATGCGCCAGTGGCAAGCATCGGGTCGGTGATAATCAGCACCTTGTCGTCGATGCGCGGCGAGGCGATATACTCGATGTGGATGTGGAACTCGCTCTCGCTGTCGTATTTGCGGAACGCCGACACGAAGGCGTTTTCGGCGCCGTCGAAATAGTTCTGCACGCCCTGGTGCAGTGGCAGTCCGGCGCGCAGGATGGTGGCGATGACCACAGGATCCGCCACTATGTGGCTCTGTGCCGTGCCGAGGCATGTGGTTGTTTCGATGGCGTTGTAGTTGAGGGTCTGCGAGATTTCATAGGCGGCAATTTCTCCTATGCGCTCGATGTTGCGGCGGAAGCGCATCATGTCCTTCTGGATTGTCTCGTCGCGGAGTTCGCGCATAAACACGTTGACAATCGAACGAGTGTCGGCAAAATTAATGACTTTCATATGATTAAGGATTGTGTTAGTATTTCTGTTACTGTCTGCTTGTCGGCGGTGAGTTGCCGCTGCAGGTCGTCGAGGCCGGCCATGGGGCGGCAGTCGCGCACGCGCGCAATGAATTCCACCGTCAGCGTCGCGCCGTAGATGTCGGCGGTGAAGTCGAAGATGTTCACCTCGATGGTGCGTTTGCCATCGTTGCGCACCGACGGCGCGCCGATGTTGAGCATACCGCCGTACACCTTCCCGTCGAGGCTTACGCCCACGGCATAGACGCCGTCCTTGGGGATGAGCAGCGGTTGCGGGCCGCAGTCGATGTTGGCTGTGGGGAAGCCTATCTGTCGGCCGTTGTGCTTGCCGTCGACCACCGTGCCCGTGAGCGAATAGTGGCGGCCGAGCATCCGCGCGGCTTCTGCCACCTTGCCGTCGTTGAGCAGGCGGCGCACCGCCGACGAACTCACATGCTCCGCTCCCTCAAGTTCGCGCGCTGCAACGACCTCAATGCCAAGGTCTTCGCCGTAGCGGCGGTAGTCGTCGAAGGTCTCGTCGCTCTTCTTGCCGAAGTGGTGGTTGAAGCCCACCACGAGCAGCCTGACGTTGTAGACGGCGCGGATCTTGCGCAGAAACTCGTAGGCGGTCAACGAGGCAAACTCGCGCGTGAAGTCAAACACCACGGTATAGTCGATGCCTGTGGCGCCCAGCAGGGCGGTCTTGCTGTCGATGTCGGTGAGCAGGCGCAGGTCGCTGTCGGGGCGGAAGAGCAGTTGCGGATGGGTGGCAAAGGTCATCACCGCTGTGGCGAGGCCGCGCCGCGAGGCTTCGCGCTTGAGGAAATCAATGACAGCACGGTGTCCGCGGTGCACACCGTCAAACATCCCCACCGTTGCGGCCAGCGGCGGCAACTGCGGGATGCGGGTACTGTCGTTGATGGTTGTCATCAGTCGTTGAATGCGTTGGTAAATTCTGTGCCTTCAGCCACGAGCCATGTGCGGAAACCGAGGGCTGCCGCCGCGTCGAGGTTGGTCTGCGAGTCGTCGAAAAACAGGGTCTCTTCGGGGCGGATGCCGAACTTGCGCACCACGGCGTCGAAAATCTTCCTGTCGGGCTTTGCTACGCCTTCCTCGAAACTCGTGCAGATGCCGTCGAAATAGTCCTCGCGGCACTTCCCGTCCTTCTCAAACTCAGTGCGGATGCGCTGGCTGAACATTATCGGGTTGGTGTTGGAAAGCATATAGATGCGGTAGTCCTTGCGGAGAGCCTCCAGGGCGCGCAGACGGGCTACGGGGATGCCCGTGAGGAAGGCATTCAGGGCTTTGTCGATGGCCTCGTCGGTAAGTGGTTGGTCGCTGCGGCTGCGTACGTAGTCGCGGAAATCCTGCGCCGACATCTTGCCCTCTTCCAGTTCGAGGAACGCGCCCACCTGGCAATAGTCGCCAAGCAACTCGCCCACGCCCCGCACCTTCAGGTCTTCGAGCGCCTTCACGCAGTTTTCCCGGCGAATGTCCATAATGACACCGCCCAAATCAAACAGGAGATTCTTCACCCCCTCCAATTTACCTTTGGCCATAGAAATTTTTTGCAAAGATAGTGATTTTTAAAATAGCAAAAAAGAGGCTGCGCTATGGTGGGCGCAACCTCTTGGGGATTTGTTTTATGGTGCTGTCTTTGATTAGTTTCCTGAGCCTACGGCTTTGGCTGCCGTGCCGTCGTTGATGTAGAACTTGCCGTTGGCAAACGCGCTCGGAACAACAACCTTGTACCAGCCCGTCTGGCCGTCGTGTACCACCGTCTCGTCGTAGGTCATCTTCACGCCTGGCCATGCGGCATAAGCCGTTGTGCCGTCGTAGAAGTAGCAGTATACTTCTGACCAGTTGTTCGGGTCTTTGTAGTATACGTATTGCTTCTCCGTCGGCTCATCGTCACGGACCTTGGTCACCTCCTTGCTCCATTCGCCTTCCACATAGTAGCCGTGGTTTTTGAACGGTTGGTCGCCGCCGTTGAGTTTGTTGCCTTCGCCTGTGCCCTGGCCATCGAGGAAGATTACGCCTTCAGGGAGGTTGGTCTCCGTGCCGCTGTAGGTCCATTTAAACACGTTCTTGCCCGATGCAGCCTGGCCCACCAGAGTCATCGCAGAGCCTGGCCATGTGCCTGCATAAGGGGTTGAGGCGTTCCACACATAGATGTTTGCGGCATCGTTGGATGTTTCGAGGAAGCACGACACCTCGTCGGAGCCGTCGAGCACTGGCACGTAGGCCTGAACCTTGTTGTAGACCACCTCGCCGGTCTTTGTCACGTCGGCGCCGTCGGCGTCCTTGCCTGTTGAGCTCCATGCTATGGTCACACTCTTGCCGTAGTCAACGTCGGCGCCCACGGTGAGGGTGGTGGCTGCGGTGATGTTCTGCTTGGCGCCGCCGTTCACCTGTACCCATGCCGATGTGAAGTTGGCTGGAGTGGCAGTCACGGTGAGTGTCTCCTCGGAGAACGCAGTGCCGGTTGCCGGGTTGAACGTAACGACCGGTGAAAGCACCACCGGAGCGGCGTTGTAGAGCACGGCGATACCCGTAGAGCCTACTTGGCCGGAGATGGTCGATGCGGTGACGGTAAATGTGCCGCCTGCCACATGGTCGGTGTAGGTGCCCGCTGCCAGCCATTTGCCGTTGCCGGCGCCGTTGGCCACTGAGATGCTGCGGTTGCCGCCGCTGCCGAGCACGATGACCGCGCCGCTGTTGCGCACCTGTGCGCCCACGCCGTTGGCATGCACATAGTAGTTAGGTTCGCCGGCGCACACGTTGTGCATGTGGTTAACCTCGGCTACCTCCTTCGACGTGAAGTGGGTGCTGCCCTTTGCGCCCACGCGGATGTCGCTGTTGTTGGTTGCCGACGGGCGTGAGAAGTAGAGCGCCGTTGCGCCGTTGTTGCCTGCCACGATGGCGTAGGCACGGTCGATGTTGTTCTGCGAGATGTTTTTCGACGAGCCGCCGTCGTTGCTGTAGGTGTCGTGGCTCTCGCCCCAGTACACCAGTTTGTCGGTGCTCGCGCCGCGCTGGTTGAAGGCGCCGACCGATTCGTTGATTTGTCCGCTGTTGAACGATGATGCAAAGCCGTTGCTGTAGGTGTTGTCGGTGATGCTCATATATTTCTGGTACTCCGGGAAAAGTGTGCGGTCGTTGCCGCCGGTGTTGTCGAGGAGTTCGCCGTAGTTGTACATTGTCTGGTCCACAACGTTGGTCATAAACGAGTCGCCCTCCGAAGGCACACCGATGTGCTTGATGGCATCCCAGCGGATACCGTCAACGCCGCAACTCTTCAGCGACTGGATGTAGGACTTGATGATGCCCTGCACTGTGGAGTTGTTCGTGTCGAGGTCCCACATGCCGATTTTGCCGTTAATCACCTGGTAACGGTCGTTCCAGTTGGTAACGGTGAAAGGAGTGTGGTAGAGGCTGGTGCTTTTCAGTCGGTCAGCCACATAGTTGAGGTCGCCGTTGGTGTGGTTTGCCACCACGTCGACAATCACCTTCACGCCGTAGTTGTGGGCCTCGGCGCAAAGGTCCTTGAGGTCGGCTTCCGAGCCGATGCCGTTGCCAATGGCGTAGTCGTAAGGCTGGTAGAGCATATACCACGACGCGCCTTTCGATTCCTGTTTGTGCACAGGCGAAGTCTGCACGGCGGTGAAGCCTGCTGCGGCGATGTCGGGGATAGCCGCCTTGATGTCCTTCAAAGTCCAGTCGAAGCAGTGGAGAATCACGCCGTCCTGGATTTTGTCTTTCAGTCCGTATTGGTTGTCGGCCCACGCGTTGGCCGCTACGAAGAAGAGCAGCACGAGCGAAAGCGTTCTGCTGAATATATTTTTCATAATGATTTGTCCGTTTTTTATTGTCTGATGATTATTTTCTTGCCGTTGTGGATGTAGAGTCCTGCCTGTGAAGGCTTGTCGGTGAGGCGGATGCCCGTGATGGTGTACCATGCGCCGTCGTCCTTTGCGGCTTCGACTGTCGATGCCTCGATGCGCTCAACCGAAGAGAAGTCCTTGCCGTCCACGTAGACGGTTTCGCCCTCGAGCGATACGCCGTTTTTGCCGTTGTTGATCACGTAGTGTCCGGTCACGAATTCCTGCGGCACTTCCAGTGTGTACCAGCCCGTCTTGTCGCCGTAGGTGGCAGTCTCGTCGAAGGTCATCAGCGTGCCCGGCCATTCAACGGATGCCGTAGTGCCCTGGTAGAGATAGCAGTACACCTCAGACAACTGCGCTGTCGTGTTGTCGAAGTACACCATCACCTTTCCGGCAGGCGTTGCGTCGATGGTTTTGGAATAGACACCCTCCACATAGTAGCCGTGGTTCACGTAGTCGAGGTCGTCCTTGACAAACTTGGTCTGTCCGTCGTGGGTGAAGATGATGCCGGTAGGCATGTCCAAGCCGCCGTCGTAGGTCCATTTGAACACGTTCTTGCCTTCGTCGGTCTGTCCCACAAGAGTCATTGCATCGCCCGGCCATGACACGGAGGAGTGGTTGGCGGCAGAGTTCCATGCCCATACTTTTGCGTTGTCACACGACGTCTCGAGGAATACCGATACCTCACTCTCGGTGACTGAAGGCGTATAGGCGGCCTTCATGTTGCCCGCCCAACACAGGGCAGTAAGAAGCAACAAATAATTAAAAAATTTCATCATAGGTTAGTTATTAAATAGTAAAAAAAAGGTGCAAAATTCGCGGTGATAGCAGTTCGCTATGGGTATTAGACATTTTTTTCGTGCTCCAAATTTATGCAGAAAAAACAAGAAAAACAAGAAAAAAGTAGGCATAATATGCATATTAGGCCTATTATGCCTAAAAAGCCTATTTCGAGCGGTAGGCTTTGCGGTCGATTTTGCCGTTGAAAGTGCGCTTAATCTCAGGCACTTGCTCGTAGAGCGCAGGCACTTTGTAGGGCTCGAGGCGCTGGGCGAGGGCGCGAGCGAGGGCGCGCTTGTCGAAGGTCTGGCCCTCAGCGGTGACCACAAGCAGTTTCAGCACCGTGCCGAGTACGCGGTGGGTCGCCTCGATGCAGATGCAGTCGGCCACCTGCGGCAATGCCGCTGCGGCGGCTTCCACCTCGGTGGGAACCACCTTGAATCCGCCCACGTTGATTACTTCGCCGTCGCGGCCCGTGAGCCGCAGGCGCCCTTTCTCGTCGAGGTGGCCAAGGTCGGAGGTGTAGAGCATTCCGTCGCGCAGCACGGTCTGTGTGAGCGCCTCGTCGCCGAGATAGCCGCTCATCAGGGTCGCGCCGCTACAGGCGATGTGGCCGTCGGCGGTGATGATGAGTCGGGAGTGGCGCATAGGCCGCCCCAGGCAGCCGGCAAGGCATTCGCCGGCATTGTAGTCGAACGTGGCAATGATGCCCGTTTCGGTCGATGCGTAGGTGTTGTAGAGCCGCGTCGAGGGCAGCGCCTCGCAGAGGCGTTGCATGTCGGCCTCGGCAATCGCCGCGGCGCCGGTCTCGATAAATTCAATCTTGTGGGCGTAGCGGGCGAGGCGGTCGGCGGCAAAGGCGAGGAGCATGCGGATGGCCGACGGCACAAGGAAGGTAGCAACAGGTCCAGGGGCGCTGTCGATGGCGCGGAAAAAGGCGTCGAGGTCGCGCAGACCGTTGACAATCACCGTGGTGCCTCCCACGAGGATGGTGGGGTAAATTTTCGACAGACTCCCGATGTGGTTAAGCGGTCCGTTGACAACAAACGTGATGCCGCTGTGGTAGCCCTGCGCCGCGATGAGATTCTCGGCGTCGGCGATGATGGTGGCGTGGCTTATCATCACGCCCTTGGGCTTGCCTGTGGTGCCCGTGGTGAAAAGTACGTCGGCTATGCCCTCGGGCACGCTGGCTTCGGCACACTGCCGCTCCACGTCGGCCATCAGCGCGTCCGGACAGCCGCTTTCCAGCGGCACTGCCACGCGTTCTGCCATGTGGATGGCCAAGTACCTTACGAGGAAGTCGACGCTCTGAGAGGCGCGGAAAACGGCCAGCCGTCCTTCGCCCCTCATCTGCGCTGCCATCTGCCGCACCTCCCCAAGCAACTGGGCATAGGTCAGGCGGCTGTCGCCACACGCCACAGCCACCTTGTCGCCGCATTCGCCGGCGAGGCGCTCCAGATGGTCAACGAGTCTCATTTCTTTGCCAGTTTGCTCTCCACGAGAGCCACCAGAGAGTCGAGCGATTTGAAATTCTTCGGCGTTACGTCGCTCGACTCAAGGTCGATGCCGTATTCTTCGGAAAGAATCATCAGGATGTTGGTGATGCCCAGCGAATCGAGTTCGTTGAACAGGAAGTCGGAGTCGAAATCGACCAGCGGAAGAGCGTCTTCCAGGAGTTCTCTAATTTTTTCTTTCATATCTTAGTCTTTTCGTTTGTCGGGGTTATTTTATCTCAATTTTTACGGTCGGGACGCCGTCGATTGGCGCGGCGTCGCCGAAGGTGTAGGCTCTCGCCATCGCTGCCGAAGCCACGTGGGAGAGGGCTTCGTCGATGGTGGTAACCACCTGCAGACTGCTGTCGAGGCCTTCGTGGGCGTAGGTCAAGGCGCGGCGTCGGTCATCGTCGGCCTCCACGGCTACCACAAGGCAATCGCGGTGGACGAGGGAGTAGAGCAGCGCAAATTCGCCCCAGTCGCCGCCCACAACGATTATGGCGTCGGCGTCGTCGGCATTGTCAATCCACTGCGTGAAGTCGCCGCTGCGGCGCAGGGTGCGGCGCACGTCGTTGTAGAGGTCGGTGCCCTTGTAGCGGTAGCGGTCGAGCACGAGGTGGTGGAAATATTTCGCCGTTTCGCGCTCGGCAACGGTTGCGGCATACTGCTCAACGAAGAGGCGGTGCATCGCCTGTGTGCGCTCCACATAGGTGCTGCCCAGTTCCTGCGGCTGTAGGCGTCGGCCCACGGTCACTGTCAGTTCGCCGGGATAGACCGACACGCTGCCTCGCGGCACCACCTGGTTGAAGCCGTGGAGCATCACCGGCACGATGTCGAGTCCCAGTTGCTCAGCCCAGTGGAACGCGCCCTTGTGGAAGCGCAGTATCGACGACTTGTCGTTGCGCACGCCCTCGGGGAACACCACAAGGCTGTAGCCCTCATCCACGCAGCGGCGCAGATGCTCGAGGTTGGCGTCGGCGTCGCCGGTGAGCGACACGAAGCCGAGCCAGCGGTAGACGGAGCGCACGAGCCTGAAGTCGGCAGGGCGGCCGTTGCTCACGAGTATCAACTTCGGACTCAGAGCCATAAACGCGGCGGCATCGAGCATCGACTGGTGGTTGGCAACAATCATTGCCGGCTTGCTGAAGTCCTCGCCTGAAGCATTCTCAAGGCGATACTTAACGCCAGGTATGTGGTTGAGGTCGAAGCGGTAGAGACGCTGCACGTAGCGGTGCAGCAGGGCGCGGCAGCGCGGCGTGGGCTTGAGCACCACGAAGAGCAGGAAGCCGAGCGCCTGAACCGTGAGCAGTTGCGCGAGGAACACCACAGTGGCGAGCGCCATCGTGGCCATCGGGCGCAGCGACAGCGGACGGCTGCGGAAGCCGCGGCGCGACTGCACGAGGAACTTGAATATCAGCGGCGGGAACACGTAGGCCATCAGCACCACGGAGAACATGCCGGCTATGGTTACCTCGGCCAGCGAGTGCAGTGC
>CAVAOU010000061.1:0-8131 GCA_963590085.1 Senegalimassilia sp.
ACCCTACACAGACTGACTGCTGGAACGGCAAAGCCTACACTCCAAGCAACGAGTTGACCGAAGGCCGCACAAAATACGGTTGCAACAACAACATCCGCATCCTTCGCTATGCTGACGTACTTCTCATGAACGCAGAGGCTAAAATCCGCTTGGGCGAGAACGGCGACGAGCCATTCAACCTTGTCCGCACCCGCGCTCAAATGCCTACCATCACTGGCGTGACTGTCGACAACGTGCTCGACGAGCGCCGCATGGAACTCTGCTGCGAATGGGGCGAACGCTACAACGACCTCGTGCGCACTGGCAAAGCAGCCACTGTGCTCGGAGCAAACGGATGGACCACCGACAAGACTTACTATCCTGTTCCATTCGACGTAGCAGCCGACAACCCTGACGTCAACAACGAACCGATCAACGAATAGGCATCAGCCTAATTGAATATTACAGGGTGTGTCTTCATGGTTATTCCATCAGCGAGTTTCGCGAAGACACACCCTTTCTTTAAAACCAACAATCCTCAGAAAATGAATTTTCTCAATAAAGCAACGGCAATACTCTCAGCAATGGCACTCTGCCTTGCCTACAGCGCCTCGGCACAGGACTCTGTGAAGGTGGTGAAAGGGCAAGTGAGCGACTATTACATTTCCATGGCCAAAACCTATGAGATTACAGGCACCGTGACCGACAGCCAAGGACATCCGCTCGAAGGAGCGACAGTGATGTTTTTCGCCAGCCCAGTGCACTGCAACACCGATGCCAAAGGGCATTACCGTCTAACTGCAACCGACACCGACACGCATCTCTACGTCTACTACCCTGGCATGCAGTTTGCCAACGTGGAGCGCAAGAGCAGCGACCGCAACGTCGACATCCGGATGCAGAAAAAAAACAACTCAGCCACTGCTGCATTGAGAAGAGGGAACGCGCAGGCCACAAAATGGTACAATCCCAAGAGCCACGCTACCCACACCTACTGCAACCCAATGAATATAGGCTACAACTACGAGCCTCTCAACAATAACTCAATCAAAGGCGGTGCCTTCCGGTCGTCGGCCGACCCAATGGCACTTACATATAAAGACCGCTACCTGCTGTTTTCCACCAACCAGGGCGGTTTCCATTACTCCAGCAACCTCAGCGACTGGGATTTCTGCCAAGCCACATTCCAACGCCGTCCTACTGACGACGACCAGTGCGCCCCGGCAGCCTACGTTGCAGGCGACACTCTTTTCTACACGGGTTCGACCTACGAAGGCCTGCCCATTTGGTACACCACCGACCCTTATTCCGGCCGCTGGCGTCGTGCCGTGGACCGCAGCACATTGCCCTCCTGGGACCCATGCCTGTTCCTTGACGACGACGGCCGCCTGTATCTCTACTACGGCTCGAGCAACGAATATCCGCTGAAAGCCGTCGAGGTGAGCCGCGACGACTTCACCCCAATCAGCAAGATCTACGACGTGGTGATGCTCCAGCCAGAGCAACACGGATGGGAACGCTTCGGCATGAACAACGACGACGAGGTAACACTCCGCCCGTTCACCGAAGGCGCATATATGACCAAACACAACGGCCGCTACTACCTGCAGTACGGCGCCCCGGGCACAGAGTTCAAGACCTATGCCGACGGTGTCTACGTGAGCGACTCTCCGCTCGGCCCGTTCACCTATCAGCCACTCAACCCAATGTGCTACAAGCCAGGCGGGTTTGTGCGCGGCTGCGGACACGGCGGAACATTTGCCGACCGCATGGGCAACTACTGGCACGTGGCCACTTGCATGCTCTCGCTGAAGTACAAATTCGAGCGCCGCATAGGGCTCTACCCTACGGCCTTTGACGCCGACGGAGTGATGCACTCGGCAACAGCCTTCGGCGACTACCCCAACTGGAACGCCGATGCCGACATCAAGAATCCCGACGACCGCTTCACGGGATGGATGCTCCTGTCCTACGGCAAGGACGTAAAGGTATCGTCGAGCGACAGCACATTCGTGGCTTCAGCCCTTTCCGACGACGATATCCGCACCTACTGGGCTGCCAAGACCGGTGATGCCGGCGAATGGGCGCAGATCGACCTCGGCGGCGACCGCATCGTGCGCGCCATCCAGGTGAACTTCTACGACCACGAGTCCACCCAGCACAACCGTGCCAACGACATCTACTATCAGTACCGCATCTGGGCGAGCGCCGACGGCAAGACCTGGCAACTCGCTGTGGACAAGAGCGACAACGACCGCGACGTGCCCCACGACTATATCGAACTTGCCGACACGCTCCACACCCGCTTCCTGAAGGTTGAAAACCTCCACATGCCCGCCGACAGCAAGTTCTGCCTCTCCGACATCCGCGTGTTCGGCTCGGCTGAAGGCCTACAGCCTGCAGCGGTGAAGAAGTTCAAGGCCAACCGCAACGCCGCCGACAAGCGCAACGTGATGCTCTCGTGGCAGCCGTCGAAAGGCGCCTACGGCTATGTGGTGACCTACGGCACTGAGCCTTCGAAACTCTACAACTCGATCCTCGTCTACGGCGACTCTACATACGACATGCGCGGACTCGACCTCGGCACCGACTATTATTTCTCCATCCGTGCCATCGGCGAGACGGGATGCTCCGTAGCGACCAAACCAGTAAAAATTTAACATCAACCCAATATTCAACAACTTCGACTTATGAAACTTGCAAGAACCCTACTATCGCTCGCCATCTGCGGCATGGTCTACACCTCGTGCAGCGCATCTGGTGAAAGCAAAGGCTCTGAGGTTAATCCAACTCCTACACGACCAGAGTCGTTTGAAAGCGACAGTGCTTTTCTCGACTATATCGAAAAGACCCACATGAACTATATGTGGGACGGCGCTGAGTCAAACTCGGGCATGGCATGCGAACGCATCCACCTCGACGGCGAATATCCGCAAAACGACCAGCACATCGTCACCACTGGCGGCACTGGCTTCGGCATCGCCGGACTCATCGCGGGCATCGACCGCGGATTTATCGACCGCGCCGAAGGTGTGAAGCGCCTGCAGAAAATCGTTGACTTCCTTGGCAACGCCGACCGCTACCACGGCGTGTGGTCGCACTGGATCGATGGCCAAACAGGAAAGACCAAACCGTTCGGACAGAAGGACGACGGCGGCGACCTCGTGGAGAGTTCGTTCCTTATGGCAAGTATGCTCTGCGCGCGCCAATATTTTGCCGACGGCAATGCCGACGAGCAGAAACTCGCCGCCGACATCGACAATCTCTGGAAAGAGATGGAATACGACTGGTACCGCCGCGACGGTGAGGACGTGCTCTACTGGCACTGGTCGCCAAACTACGGCTGGGAGATGAACTTCCCGCTCCAGGGCTACAACGAGTGCCTCATCACCTACATCCTCGGCGCTTCGTCGCCAACCCACGCCATCCCGGCATCGTGCTACCACAAAGGTTGGGCGCGTTCGGGCGGCATCAAGAGCAGCGCAAAGCCCTACGGCTATGCCCTCGAGCTGAAGCACAACGGATGCGAGCAGGAAGGCGGACCGCTCTTCTGGGCGCACTACTCCTACATCTGCCTCGACCCGAGCAACCTCTCCGACCAGTATGCCAACTACTGGAACGTGACGCGCAACCACGCACTCAGCGACTACGAGTACTGCAAGCGCAATCCGAAGGGCTACAAAGGCTACAGCGCAAACTGCTGGGGCCTGACCGCAAGTTATTCACCCGACGGCTATTCAGCCCACTCGCCAAGCAACGACCTCGGAGTGATTTCCCCGACAGCAGCCCTGTCGTCGTTCCCCTACACCCCTACCGAGTCGATGGCGGCACTGCGCTACTTCTGGAACAAGGGCACAAAAATCTGGGGCAAATACGGCTTCTACGATGCGTTCTCCGAGACAAAATCGTGGACCACGCCGCGCTATCTCGCCATCGACCAACTCACCATCGCGCCGATGATTGAAAACTACCGCAGCCATCTGCTCTGGCGCTTGTTCATGAGTTGTCCGGAGGTGCAGAAAGGCCTTGCCACACTGGGATTTACTGTAAGCAAATAACTATTAATCTATAAACATTATGAGAAAAAGAAACATTGTCGCTGCAATGTTCATGCTGTGCATGAGCCTCGGTGCCTCAGCCGCACCGGCAGCAAACGATGACGCCAAGATGAACAAGTTCATCGACGAACTGATGTCGAAGATGACCGTCGAGGAGAAAATCGGACAACTCAACCTTCCTGTCACTGGCGACATCGTCACTGGTCAGGCCAAAAGCAGCAACGTGGCCGACAAAATCCGCAATGGAGAGGTCGGCGGACTCTTCAACCTTAAGGGTGTGAGCAAAATCAAGGAGGTGCAGCGCATCGCCGTTGAGCAGAGCCGCCTCCACATCCCGTTGCTTTTCGGCATGGACGTGATCCACGGCTACGAAACGGTGTTCCCTATCCCGTTTGCACTCTCATGCTCGTGGGACATCGACGCCATCCGCCAGTCGGCGCAGATAGCCGCACAGGAATGCTCTGCCGATGGTATCAACTGGACATTCTCCCCGATGCTCGACATCTGCGTTGACCCGCGCTGGGGACGCGCATCGGAAGGCAACGGCGAAGACCAATATCTGGGTTCGCAGATTGCCCGCGCAATGGTTGAAGGCTATCAAGGCACCAACCTCGCCGACAAAAACACCGTGATGGCGTGCGTTAAGCACTTCGCTCTCTACGGCGCTTCCGAAGCCGGACGCGACTACAACACCGTCGACATGAGCCACTGGCGCATGTTCAACTACTTCATGCCTCCCTACAAGGCAGCCGTTGAGGCAGGCGCACAGAGCGTGATGACCTCGTTCAACGTTGTTGACGGCATTCCTGCCACCGGCAACCGCTGGCTGCTCAACGACGTGCTCCGCAAGATGTGGGGATTCAAGGGTATGGTTGTTACCGACTACACCGCAATTGCCGAGATGACCGCCCACGGCATGGGTGACCTCAAGCAAGTGTCGGAACTGGCTCTCAACGCCGGCACCGACATGGACATGGTGTCCGACGGATATGTCACCACCACAGCACAATCAATCAAAGAAGGCAAAGTCAGCATGGCAACTCTCGATGCAGCATGCCGCCGCATCCTTGAGGCTAAATGGAAACTCGGCCTCTTCGACGACCCTTACCGCTACTGCGACGAGAAGCGCGCCAAGAAGGAAGTGTTCACAGCCGAGCACCGCGCCGTAGCACGCAACACAGCCGCTGAGACATTCGTGCTTCTCAAAAATGAAGGTAACCTCCTGCCAATGCAGCGCAAAGGCACAATAGCCCTCGTAGGCCCGCTCGCCTCAACGGCAAGCAACATGTCGGGCACATGGAGCGTGGCAGCACGCCTCGCCGACAACAAGACGCTGCTTCAAGGCATGCGCGACGCCGTAGGCAATAAGGCCAATGTGGTTTATGCCAAAGGTTGTAACCTTATGAGCGATGCCGCCCGCGAAGCCGACGCTACAATGTTCGGCCGCGAGATGCGCGACAGCCGTTCAGCAGAGGAGATGCTAAACGAAGCCATCAGCGTTGCCAAGGACGCCGACATCATTGTGTGTGCCGTTGGCGAATCGTCGGAAATGAGCGGCGAAAGCAGCAGCCGTTCCGACCTCACCCTCCCCGACACACAGCGTGCACTGCTTGAGGCTATGAAGGCCACTGGCAAACCTGTAGTACTCGTTTATTTCGCCGGCCGTCCTACAGTGATGACATGGGAAAGCGAGAACTTCAACGCCATCCTCGACGTGTGGTTCGGCGGTAGCGAAAGTGCCGACGCCATCTGCGACGTGCTCTTCGGCGACAAGGTGCCGAGCGGCAAACTCTCAGCCACAATGCCTA
Source organism: Senegalimassilia sp. (assembly GCA_963590085.1). Taxonomy (GTDB): domain Bacteria; phylum Bacteroidota; class Bacteroidia; order Bacteroidales; family Muribaculaceae; genus Limisoma. Next base: position 5,846 of record CAVAOU010000061.1, read on the forward strand.
AGAGCGTTGGCCAGATTCCTCTCTACTACAACCACCTCAACACTGGTCGTCCATTGGAGGAAGGCAAATGGTTCACCAAGTTCCGCAGCAACTACCTCGACATCGACAACAATCCGCTCTATCCGTTTGGCTACGGCTTGTCGTACACCACATTCAAGTACGGCACTCCTAAATTGTCGGCAACGACAATCAGCGAAGGCGGCAGCGTGACTCTCTCAGTCGACGTGACCAACACTGGCAACTACGACGGCGACGAAGTGGTTCAACTCTACGTACGCGACCTCGTGGGCAGCGTTTCGCGCCCAGTGAAGGAACTGAAGGGCTTCGAGCGCATCAGCCTCAAGAAGGGCGAGACCCGCACCGTAAGTTTCACAGTCAGCACCGATGACCTGAAATTCTACAACCAACAACTCGACTACATCGTCGAACCAGGCGATTTCGAGATTATGGTAGGTCCTAACAGCAGCGACGTGCAGACACTCAAGTTCACTTTGAAATAATGGCAATGCCAATAGGTAGATAAAAAAGATTAGTTTTAGGTAGGCGTCCCCGAAGGATAGTGCCCTCGGGCAACTCCTTCGGGGACGTTATTTTTAAACACAAAGACATCCAAGATGAAAAGATTCAGAATATTCCTTCTGCTCGCATTGGTGGCAATGGCAAGTGCATTAGGCAACGCCGCCACCATCCGCGTGCTTGCCATAGGCAACAGTTTTTCGGAGGACGCCATCGAGCAGAACCTCCACGAAATTGCCGAAGCCGACGGCATAACCGCCATCGTGGGCAACCTCTACATCCCTGGCTGCTCGCTTGAGCACCACATGGAATGCGTCAACACCAACGCGCCCGACTACCGCTACCGCAAGGTCACGGCCGACGGCACAACCATCGAAGCGCCACACTGCCGCCTCGACAGCGCATTGGTCGACGAGCAATGGGACTACATCAGCGTGCAGCAGGCAAGCCATTTTTCCGGCGACTACACCACCTATCAGCCCTATCTGGCAGAGTTGATTGCCTATGTGAAGGCGCACGTGCCGGCAACCGTCAAAATCGTGTTTCACCAAACGTGGGCCTACGCCTCCGATGCCACCCACGACGGTTTCCGCCGCTACGGCAACAGCCAGCAGCAGATGTATGAAGCCATTGTCGGCGCAACGAAGCAGGTGCTGCGCGATGCCAAGCCCGAAGTGCTCGTGCCCGCAGGCACTGCAATACAGAACGCCCGCACCTCAGCGCTCGGCGACACCATGAACCGCGACGGCTACCATCTGCAACTCGTCTACGGCCGCTACACTGCAGCCTGCACATGGTTTGAAGCCCTGACAGGCAAAAGCGTGGTCGGCAACGCCTTCACCCCCGAAGGCATCACGACAGAGCAAAAGCGCATAGCGCAGAAAGCCGCCCACGAGGCCGTACGCCACCCGCTTAAGGTGAAAAAAATCAAATAAGAAGAATTTCATACCTTCATTCAGACTTAGTATAGAGTTTGCCGCCGCGACGCGTGACACGCCGCGGCGGCTTATTTTTGCGGAGCCCACCACCCCCAATCTTGGAAAAGTGTAGAAAATCGCCCTCTTTTTCCTTGGGAAAGTGTAAAAAATTGCAGCATTTCCCCTTGGAAAAGTGTAGAAAATAGTCTATTTTTGCCTTGAAAAAATGTAATTAATTGAGCGCAACATTATGTTAACCAGAAAAATAGACAAATTCCTCGATGCTTTCTTTGAAAACACGAACAAAGCATTGCTCGTTACAGGTGCTCGACAGATAGGCAAAACCTACTCTATCCGAGAGGCTGCCAAACGTAATTTTGGGAATTTCATTGAAATCAATTTCATCACATCGCCCGAAGCAATCGGTATATTCAATGGGGCTAAAGATGCCGATGAAATACTTTTTAGACTCTCCGCTTTTGTCAACAAACCGCTTGTCAAAGGCAACACTCTGATTTTCTTTGACGAAGTGCAGGTTTATCCCGATGTCGTTACACTAATCAAATCGTTAGTCGACGACGGCAGTTACCGCTATGTGCTGAGCGGGTCTCTCCTTGGCATTGAGCTCAACAATCTTCGCTCTGAGCCAGTAGGCTATATGGATGTCAAGGAAATGTATCCGCTGGATTTGGAAGAGTTCTTTTTGGCAACAGGACTGTCGAAGGATGTGATATCCGCACTCCAAAAATGCTGGGACGAAACAAAACCAGTGGATGAATTTGTGCACAAGCGTTTGATTCAAGCCTTCCGCCTTTATTTGCTGGTTGGAGGAATGCCACAAGCAGTGCAGTCA